>JAESRJ010000102.1 GCA_016764715.1 Kordiimonadaceae bacterium
GTTGCGCCGATCACCTTGGGGCTTGCCAGCGTCGTGGGCTTGACTGAGATTTCCCCGTTTGATTATATGATTGCTAAGGCCCTTTGGGCTGGCGTGGTGGTTGCCGTTATGAACCGCATCATCATTCAGGTGGGGCTGGCCGCGTAGTGCGGACGATCAGATAAAAGCACGGCTAGGGGGCAAACTGCTAAGGGGAGCAACGACGTGAAATCTAAAACAGTAACGCTGATACTCTATATTCTGGGCGGCTACCATTTTGCCACGGGCATTATGATTTATTTTCTGACGGACTTCTTTTACGAAAACTTTACGTCCCATACCGGCCCACTTAACTCTCATTTTTTGGCAGACGTTGGCGCTGCCTATATTACCGCAGGCGCGGCGCTGCTGATGGGCGCATATATCGCTAAGTGGCGCGTGCCTTTTGCCGTGTCAGCCCTCATGTTTCTTGGCCTTCACAGCCTTATTCACATCACTGAAATGGTAACCGGCAAGCTTTCGAGCGAGCAAGCAGTGTCAGATGTGGTGACGGTTATTTTGCCTTCAGCTTTTGTCGGGCTGATGATCTATCTGACGCTAAAAATGGCGAAGAAAGAGGAAAGTGCTGGTTAAGCACRCGTTCTAAACCAAYGTAGGTTCAGGTTTTAAAGGCTCCCAGGATTAGGGAGCCTTTTCYATTTNTWGAKTTTMACAAAGAACTTTGAAATACAAAGTAGTTTGTGATAGGGTGATTCTATTGAAAGCTTAACTTCCCCAAAAAGGATGGTGGCGCACCCGGCTTAGACAGGCAGCAGCACACTGGCAGAGGCTTCCGCAGCGACATAGGGCGAGACCTCCCGAAAAAYGACTATGTTTTTCGGGAGAAAGTCGACCCTAAACAAAGTTAGACAGCAATATGGAGCGCGGTATAGGCCGAGGCTCGAAAGGATCACGTAGTGGAAAAAATACCAACCTTGTCCCATTTGGCGGATGTAGTTGCGGGAAACATCCAGTTTAAAACTGGTAATGTCATTGAATTTAAGGGTGTCAGTAAACGCTACGGTGACAAGCTGGCCGTTGATGCGCTGGATCTATCATTTTCTGCAGGCGCGCTAACGGCGCTGCTGGGCGAAAACGGTGCTGGCAAAACCACATCAGTATCGATGGCGCTCGGCCTAGTTCGGCCAACGGAAGGCACGGTGCGTATTGGCGGCGACGTTGCAGGTAGCCCAGCCGCGCGCAGYCGSGTAGGCGCAATGCTTCAGTCGGCGGAACTGCCCGAGCAGCTAACCGTGGCCGAACACATTAGGCTTTTTCAAACCTATTACGCAGCGCCGATGCAGTTCGCAGAAGTTGTTGAGATGATGGGACTAGAAGAAATATTGAACAAGCGTTACGGCGTGCTTTCTGGCGGGCAAAAACGCCGCACACAACTGGCGCTCGCGCTTTGCGGCAACAGTGAGTTCATTATCCTTGATGAGCCAACAGTAGGCCTTGATATCGAAGCGCGACATGCCTTCTGGCAGGTTATTCGCACGCTTATCAATGCTGGGCGAGGCGTCGTGCTAACAACGCACTATCTTGAAGAGGCTGACGCGTTGGCGGACCGTATTGTTGTATTGTCAGAGGGACGGATCGTGGCTGACGGCACGCCTGCAGAGATTAAAGCGCTGTCAGGCGGCAAGCTGATTGAAATGCGCACCGACGCCGCTGATAGCGTCTTGATGGCACTGCCAGGGGCGGAAAAAGTCATTCATGTAGGCGAGAGAATACGGCTGGTGACCAGTGACGCAGAAGCCGCCCTGAGGCAGCTATTTGCGCAGGGGCACAGCGTAGAGGATCTGAGCGTTAGCAAGGCGGGACTGGAAACCGCCTTTCTCAGCCTCACGCAGCGACATAAAAATTCGAACAAAGTCGGAGAAGCAGCATGACCGATACCAGTATGCAGCATAGCCAAATCGCCGGGCGCGCGCCTGTTGGCCGCATCATATGGGCTGAGTGCAAAATGGAACTGCTGAAAGCGTGGCGCACCCCGGGCTTTGCGCTGCCGACCATGCTGTTCCCCACAGTGTTTTATACAATATTCGGCGTTGTACTTGGCGGCACGGGCGTGGATCGCGCCACTTATATGCTTGCCACCTACGGGATCTTTGCGGCGATGGGCACCAGCCTTTTTGCCTTTGGTGTCGCGATTGCAAATGAGCGCGACAGAGGCTGGCTCGAAATTAAACGTGCCGCGCCGATGCCGTTTTCTGCGCTACTTATTGCAAAGTTATTCATGGCAATGGTTTTCACGTTTATTGTGACGCTGATGCTGTTTGCGATTGCGGCGTACGGTGGCGGTGTGGAATTATCGGCGCTTACGTGGCTTTCGCTGGTCGGGCTTAATCTGTTCACCACAATTCCGTTCGCAATCCTTGGCTTGGCCATAGGGTTGCGGGCAAAAGCGGCTTCCTCAGCGGCGGCGCTCACGCAGCTTATCTATTTCCCGCTATCATTGCTCGGTGGCCTCTGGGTGCCGATCAGTGTTTTCCCCAAAGCTTTTGCGACGATCGCATTGGCGCTCCCTAGTTTTCACTTCGGTGAGCTTGCTTTAACGGCCATTGGTATCCGCACAGCGGAAACTATGCTGATCAATATCGCAGCCGTTGGGGTGTTCAGTCTATTTGTGATTTTCCTCGCTCACCGTGGGTGGCGGTACATCGACAAAGACAGGTGAACGACTATGCGATTTACAGGGAGTTTTTGACTGGTTTTACGTGTGTCTAATTTTTAGTTTTGAGGTCGATAGGATGTTTAGGCCTAGCGCCTAAAATACTGCCTATAGCCAGTCCTGTCACCCAGCCTAACCCCGGCTCACCAAAAAACAATTCGCCGACAATAAGACCCAAAAAAAAACCAAAACACTGGTTATAAATCTGGCTGCTAAAACCGATTTTATTGTCGTTAGGCATTGTTGTCTCGTTACCATTATTCTTGGGTACACGTATAAATGGGAACGGTGGTGTATTTTTTAAAGTCTTCCGCCTTTGAAAACCTARTAAACTGTGACCTTGAAGGATTGATATGGAGCAGCAGCCAATAACAGGCGGGGCAGTTTTTGTCACCCCGGCCAGCCTTTTCTTAAGCTGGCGGTTAGTCCTCCGATCCTCAATAATAATAGATAGTAACCTTCTGGCTTTCATACCAAGACACCACCAAATCGCCACAGCCGTTACCGTCCATATCAGCGATAGCTAGTTCACGTGGGCTTTTGCCGTCGCTAATATGTTTTTGCTGCGGGCCGTTCGGAGTAATCGTAATAATGGCTATTTCATTGCTGCTTTGTTTTACAACGGCGATGCTTTGGCTTTTGCCGCAGCCGACTTGGCCAATAGCTGCCTGCGTGGGGCTGCCTTTTACTTCAACAGGAGAAAAGGGCGCTTCAGTAAAGGCTCCTCTGCCGTCTCCGTAAAGAATAGTAAGTTTGTCATATTGCTGGTCCCGGTAATTGCCAGCTCGGTGGGTGATTGCTAGGTCGGCTTTGCCGTCGCCGTTTATATCACCGGCACTTATATGAAATGGCGAGGCCGCAACAGTTGGCGTCGAAAGTAAATAGCCTGCAGCGCCACTGTTGATCAATACCGATACTTTACTGCTGGCGTTTGCCGGTGTCGCTATGTCCGCAAGGCCATCTCCGTTGAAATCGTACGCCGTGATATTTATACGCGGCTGCGGGGCTACTGWAATTTTCTGAGGGSTAGCGTTAAACGAACCGTCTCCCCTACCACTGAAAAAAAGGACCTGATTGTTTTGCCAACTGTCCACAGCCAGATCGATTTTTCCGTCACCGTCAAAATCACCGGCAGCGAGCGTGTGGACATGAGGTTGGCTGGGTGTGATGAGTAATTGAGCGTTTTTAAAGTTTCCGGAACCTGTGCCCATGAATATCGAAATATGGTTGGTTTCGTGGTTGGCCACAGCCAGGTCCAAAATACCATCATCGTCAAAGTCAGCCAATGCCAAATCGGTAGGTCTCCCTTGGCCTGAGCTAAAAATATTGGTTTTTTGGTAGCCTTGCTGGTCTGGGCTGTATGCAATTGCGATTGAATTCTGCTCAGGTAACGCGGCGATAATTTCAGGAAGGCCATCCGCGTTTAGATCAGCAAGTAGAATACGCCCAATCGAACCACCAAGTTCAAGGTCGATTTTGGACTTATAGTCTTGGGCGACACTGATTTGCGAAAGCAAGCCGAGCAAGGCGAGCATAGTCATTGATTTCGAAGAATATGGGACCACCGAGACTATTCCCCTTATCTGAATTCGGTACGTTGCTGTAAGATAGGCCGGCAGCAACTCATTGCCGCCGGCTTTTTCTAGAGGCCTACTTAAGCTGCCAGTCGGGCATCCGGCCTGGCGTCGACGGCGCGCCTGCTGCGCCCAGTTCTGTTTCCAGCGCTTCAAGGTCTGCTTTGATAGACTTGAGCGATGTTAAGACTGCAGAGAACTCCGTCGCTGCAATGTCATATGCGCCCGAATGCACGCCTGTTACARSGCCTTGCGATCCCCAAGAACCAAAGACGATGGAGCCAATTCTGCCGTTGATCGACATCGGTACAGGCTCATTCCTGCCGCCTTTGGCACGGTCGCCGTTTAGCGCTTCACCTACATCAGCCAAACGGGTTTTGATCGCCCGCAGTTGCTGCTCGTGTGCTTCGGTGGCCGAAGGCGTACGGAGCAGGGCTGCTTTCAGATGCGCGATGCGGTTGGACAGGTTTGTGCGAACACGGCCCGCACCGATTGAAGCGCGCCTTAGGTCAGCAGTTTTGTTCTGGAATGCGAGCACTGCTTGCCTGTCACCCACTTCGCCGGGGCTGAGATCCAGCGACTTCACCGTGAAGGATTGCGTTTCTCCAACGCTTTGCAACGTGCCTTTGATGCGCGTGGACATGGTAACCGTATAGGCACCCGGCAAAGCCAGCGGGCCTGACGGAGGGCTTTCCCAGGGCAGCAGTGCGCGGGTGCTCAGGTTTGTCGCGTTGGGTGCATCATAACGAAGGTCCCATGCAGCTTTATGCATGCCTTTGCCAGATTTCCCTTTAATTTTGCGCACGATATTGCCTGCTGCGTCCTTGATGGTGAACATCACAGAAGGCGCTTCTTCGCGGTCCTCTGCTTTTAGTTTGCTGAAAGAAGGGTAGGGCGTGTCGTCGCCTTTCTTCTGGGTTTTGGCCTCATTCTCTAACCGCTCTTTTCGGTCTGTTTTTAGGCCGTCAGCAAGATGGTAGGTGAAGACCGCACCGTACTGAGGGTTATCTGCGCGCCAGAAACCGTCGCCCATCGAGCCGCTCGGTGTGCCGCCCCAAAGATCGCCTTCAATATATTGCCACGGGTCTTTAACCTCGAACAACGTCATACCTGCTTTCTGAACATCCGCAGACAGCAACCGCAGCGGCGAATAGTCATCAAGGATATAGATGCCGCGACCAAAGGTAGCGATCACGAGGTCATTTTCGCGGCGCTGAATTTCAAGGTCCCGCACAGCAATTGTAGGGAAGCCCGATTTAATCTGGTGCCAGTTCTTGCCGCCATCCTGCGTGAAGAACAGGCCGTATTCWGTGCCTGCGAACARCARGTTCGGGTCTTTATGGTCTTCCGCAATGGTGTGCACTGAGCCGCGCTTTGGCAGGTTACCGCTGATCAGCTTCCATTTCTTGCCCTTGTCGGTGGATTTCAGCACATAAGGCCGGTAATCGCCCTGTTTGTGGTTATCCATCACCGCGTAAACAACATTTTCGTCGTGCACTGAGGCGATCACATCTTCAACCAGCGACATTTCAGGTACGCCTTTGAACTTGCTAACTTTGCGCCAGCTTTCGCCACCGGGACCACTGGCATTATGAGGGAGCCAATTTTGCGGGGTTTGTTTCACAACCCAATATAAGGTGCTATCAATCGCGATCTCGAGAACTTTACCCGGTGTACCAATCACTGAAATTGTCGTTGATCCGCCTTGAGAAATCTTCCCAGTATCAACCTGCTGAACAAAAGATGTCGGCGGATAACGCTCAGAAGTCAGGTCATTGACTTCTGGATCATAGTCTCGTGTATAAATCCCATACTGCA
>JAESRJ010000369.1 GCA_016764715.1 Kordiimonadaceae bacterium
CATGGCAGCTCCGGAAATTCTCTAAGGGTGAGGGCAACTTTGGCAGCGCCCGGTTTTTGTTTTTGATTATTGCTCATAAAGTCAGGTGTAACGGAAGGGTTGGTGAAATCCAAGTGAAACCACGGAAAGTCTTTGTGGCGCGCGCCTTGGGCGGCTTGTCTGGTTACTGCGGTGTGGCTAGAAAACAAGAGGCTAGGCTGATAGTTTCGCTTGCATCATATGCGCCCCTGTGGCAAGACCCGCCTCGTGCACGGCACCGTGCCGCGCCCCAGCCCAATCGGGCCGCTGTAGCTCAGTGGTAGAGCGCACCATTGGTAATGGTGAGGTCGGGAGTTCGATTCTCCCCAGCGGCACCATGGCCATTTTGTCAACGTTTATGACTTATTATTATATCCTATTAAATCAATGGTTTACGGCCATATTTAGCGGTCTTCAATTATTGGTATTTGCCATTTTTTATGCCTTTCTATAATCTCGGCACTACAAAATCCCTACAAGGCGCTGAGACATGGCTTCATTTTCGAAAATTGGTAAATCGTGGCGGGCGGARCTTCGTCACAATGGCARGCGATATTATTAYACCGCRATTAGCNAAAAAGAAGCAATTGCKTGGGCAGAACGMAAGAAAATCACACTAAGTGGCTATGCTTCCGGTGCTTTAGGCGCACAAAAAACCGTTGGACAGGCCTTTGATAGATACATGATTGAGGTATCACCAAGCAAGAAAGGCGAACGCTGGGAGCGCATCAGGCTGAACGCTTTAAAGCGTTACCCGCTGGCCGATATATTATTAAGTGATTTATTGCCTGCCGATATTGCCGAATGGCGAGACAGGCGCCTGACTGAAAATGTAGAAGGCTCAACCGTGCGGCGTGAGCTTATTTTGATGAGCGGCGTTTTTACCCGGTGCCGGATGGAATGGAACTGGATAAATGAAAACCCGGTTTCGTTTATCCAAAAGCCGAGGCCAAACAATCCGCGAGATCGCCGTATAAATTCAGATGAAGTTGCCGCCATTTGTAAAGCGTCGGGCTATAAAATTGGAACACCAATCAAGACAACCACGCAGCTAGTCGGCGCGCTCTTTTTGTTGGGGATAGAAACAGGAATGCGGCTGGGCGAAATGTGCAAAATGCGCCCGTTCGATATATTCCTAGATGAGCGATTTGTTAGGCTGGAAAACACCAAAAATACCACAAACCGAACCGTGTCGCTTTCTAAGGACGCTGGCTTAATTCTGAATGATGTGGGCGCGGCGAACAGGTTTGTAGCGTCGGGCGTTGCTAGCTCGACATTCAAGAAGATTTGCAAGGGTGCTAAAATTGTGGGGCTGAGGTTTCATGACACGCGGCATGAAGCCATAACTAGATTATCTAGGAAGCTGCAAATTTTGGATTTAGCGAAGATGGTGGGAACGAAAGACTTAAAAACACTGATGATCTATTATAACCCTACAGCGCAAGAGATAGCGGCGCGGTTAGATTAAAGTTTCACGCCTTTAAGCATCTTTTGGGATTTTAACCATTTCATGAAGTCTTCCAGAAGCCAGCAGCGCGCCAGTACGCCGGGGCAATATATCGGCAAGGGGAAGCTGGGCAAGCGCACTAAAGGGTAGATTGTGCTGTTTGCCTTTCCGAGCATGGCGGCGATATCATGAGTGTCAATCGTTACTTTCTTGACTGGTGGCTTTTCTATCAGCGCCCTGATGTTTGCTAGTTCTTCGAGTACTGTTTGAAATTCGGTCATTGCTAAGCCTCTTTGGTTCCTGCCCCAAAAAGGCTCCAATAAAATCAAGATGTCAATAATTTTGTTAAAATTTCTTTAGCAAAATACAAATATATCGCTGTAAAGGAGAGTTTGACAAATCATGTATTGCGTCTCAGGATGGCAAAACACGACGAGGGGAGGTGTTTATGATTAGCTTGTCACAATATTTTGATCTGCTGGAAAACGCGAAGTCTGAGGAAGGGCTGCATCAAGCCACTGTCCTATTTCTCACAAAGTGGCGAATTGAGTATTTTACGTTACTTACTATTGGCCTTGATAAGAGCAACGCCATTCGGCACCCGCTCGGTTCTTTTGACCATTCATGGCCCTTGCATTATGTGCGGAGAAATTTTAGGTCGCGGGACGCGGTTCTTAGGCACGCACTTTCTCAAGATAACGATATGCGGCCCGTAAGGTGGTCGGATATAGCCCCCAGTATGAGTTTAGAAGAAGCTACCGTATTGAGTGAGGCTAAGGAACACGGGCTTGGCGACGGCATTATATTTTCGATTTTAAACGCCAACGGTAGCGTTACGCACTTTACAGTAGCCAGCGCAGAGTTTGACGTGTCAGAAGAAGACATAGCTATACTTGAAGCCGCAGGAAAACGGCTGCATTTCTATCACCAAAAAACGCTAGGCAACCCAGAGCGCATAAAAGTGCCCAAACTATCCGCCCGCCAGAACGAAATATTGAATTTGATGGATAAGCAGCTATCAAGAGCCGCCATCGCCCTGGAGCTGGGAATATCAGAAGAAACAGTGAAGAGCCACACGGCGGCGATCTATTCAGCATTGAAGGCTATGAATATCGACCACGCTTGTTTTATTGGCTTAAGACTAACGCTTCTTTCCGGCACTCCCCCGACAGGGTGATACTTTTTTCCTCATAGTTGTATAAGTCTCTTATTATCAAGCGGAGATTTTTTAATATGATTTATTTATTTGATGCGGGAAATCGTGAGACGCACGGCCAGTACCTAGAGCAATCTTTTAGGCAACGGCACGAATTTTTTTACAAACTTAGAGGCTGGCACCACCAATTTAGTTTTTTCAACATGGAAATTGACCAATACGACAGTAGGCTTGCAACTTACTTGTTAAGTATTGACGATAACGGCGTTGTCATGGGTGGAATTCGGGTCATGTCTACGAATTTCGGCACGTACATTGGGGAATTTCATGGCCCTAGTATCACAGACAGTAAATACCCGGCTTGTTTTGGTGAAAACACTTGGGAGATGTACCGCCTATGGGTATCAAATCCGGGCTGGAGATCAGCAACGGGMCATAAAGTCCTAACSGAAATTATGCTTAGCCTAATGGAATATTTAGCAGATGTTGGAGCCGAAAGGGTACTTGCAACCGGCGATATTCCGCATTTGGAAAAGCTACCGCCTTCTTGGTCTTGGCGGGAAATTGCCCCGCGATATTCGTATGAAGAACACGGCAGAGGTTCAGTCGAGGCCATGATTGTTGAAATTGATATTAGCCACCAAATGGTCGAAGCAACAAAGAAGTTTTTCAAATTTAGCGGYAAGCACTATATGCGCGCCGAGGATGGGCTTAAGCCTCGACCATCCCTCATTCTACCGGAAGAATTCAGCATAGTTAACAAGTGGCTTTCTATAAATCCGGATAAAGTTAGGGAGGCTGTTGCTCTGGCTGAAGGTGCTCAAAGCAACCAGCGCGATTTAGTGCGGTTTAAAGCCATGGTGTACGAAGCAACTAGAGCTGGTATGCTAGGTCAATTTTTAGATAATTCGTTAACGAATGTTAAGGTTCATTAATGGACATAGCTGAAGCCAAACACTTGATTTCGGTTTCGACTAAAAAAGGCGAGGCGTTTGGTCTTTTTACGGAGGTCGCCCGCCGTTTGAACTTCTGTTCTATTGTGCTTAGTGAAGTGGCCCTAAACGGCGCTTCGGTTGAAAATGCTATGGTGTTCATTCTGCCAGATGATGAATGGCCAGTGCACTATATCCACCGTCAATTCCATAACGTCGACCCAGTAGTTTATCTGATGCGGTCGTTGCAATATTCCTTTATTACTTGGGACATGGCCCGCCCATATTGCAGGGCTAACAGCCAATCTATGAGCATGTTCATTGAAGCGGAGCGTTTCAATCTATTTGACGGCTGCGTCGTTGTGCGTTTCACGCCTGCCCACACCTTGGGATACCTGTCTTTTGCTGGTGGTTCTAGTGTTCTGAAATCACTTTCAGCGATTGAAATAATGCAGTTAAAAGAGCTAGCAGACGCGGCAATCCTTATGGAATGTAGATTTTCAGGGAGCTTTGTTTCTGACAGAAAAATCCCCCTTCTTGGGCAACGCTCGCTCGAAATTTTACCGGCACTAATAGAGGGCTACAGTAACCTTCAGATTGGTGAGTTGCACGGCGTAACTGAAGGCAGTGTTGAGCCACACGTTACAAAGCTATTTCAAGAATTTGGCATACCCGAAGGCATAAACCGACGCGTGAGGCTTGCTGTAGAAGCGGTTGACGCAGGGTTTCGCGGCCTAAAGCCTCAATTTGGTAAGGAAAAATTCCCCCTGAAACGCTGAAAATCTAAGCATACCCTTAGTTGTATCGCTCGTCTTTTCCGATATTATGAGACCTTCGAAACAATTCGCGGGGGGCGAGGTGTTGAAGTTTGAAAATCCTATTTCAGGTAATCGTGGTTGTGAAGCGTTGAAAGCTCACGAACTACAAGCGTTATGCTACAAGTGCCTTCATAAGGTTTGGTGTGAGCTGTACCAGCCGCCTGCACCGTCCCAGTGTGCCAGTTCTCCGTTGGCTGATAAATAAGGTCAGGGCCTCGGTTTTCATCAAGATCACCGCCAAACGGAATAAGCAAAGTATCGTTGTCGTCGGATCCAATTTTATAGACGCCAGAAATTTTGACGCCTGCACTTTCGGTTTCCGCAATCACTACAAGGCCCGGCCCAACATAACGRACTARAGCTTTATCTGACGTGCTTGTGTATATTTGCGCGGGAACGCCAACAGCCGTATGGCCATCATCAACCCTGATCGATACTTGGTCTTTGCCTTTGCCTCCAAGTAAATCAGCCCGTGAAATGCCGCCTAGGTTTTCCCAAACTCGCAACGGGTCAATTCGAAACTTTTCAAAAGCTGGAACTAAAACCCTAACCGTTTCTATCGGTAGCGTCGGCTTTTTCGTCATGTGTTCCCAGCTATTATACTGACCCCAGTCAACGCCCGCGGCATCAGCGAATTTCCGGCCAGAAAGCCCGGTTTCGTTGCGTAATGCTTTTAATTTAATACCTACACGTTCCATATGTTTATTTCCTACAGACATTCCCTCGCGCTGACAGCTTAAGAGAAAATATTAAATATTCATTGACTTCGCTAAAGAAATTTTAGCAATATATGAAGTATTCAGCGATGAGCCTAGGCAATTTCAGTTGCGACAGGCGGACATGTCGGCCCCAAAACGTCGCCAAAATCGTATTTTTAAAATCGAGATCATAAGGTGAACAGATGACCAACCCATGTATGCAGAATTTATCTGAGGTTCATTTAGATGAGGCGCAGTCGCAGCTTCTAATCGACGCCTGCGACAAAGGCTTTGAAGCCGAAGCCAAAGCCCGCTGTCCTCACTTGCTCCAAACCGCCCTTTCTGTAGTTTGGCACCTTGGCCGCGAGCACGCCCAGTGCGAAGGTTTTGTACTGCAATGAGCGAGCACCCGCCTTGCGAAGCTTTGAAGCTGATTTCCGACCCTTACCAGCATTTTGCGGTGCAACAGGTTGGCTGGTATCGATTTTGGTACAAGCCACCAACTGCGCCTTACTGGTGCCGCCTTCTGTGTGTGGCAGCGGTAGCCCTCAGAAGGTTCAAGCAACTAAAGGCGGCAGGCTCAGTGCGCTTTTTGAGCCTTGAGAAGCTGACAAGCCGTAACGCTGTCACCTACACCACCCGCGAGCGCCGGTACCTGACGCGGAAGGGCTTCTGATGTTAGAGTTACTTTGCCGTCTCGGCTTTCACAGTTTCAAGCCCATCCGCGACATTGAACGCACTAGCGAAAAGATAGAGGGAATATATCTAACGAGGCAGGCGACAGGCATTCACCGCGCCATGTGCAATCGGTGCGGATTAAAAACATGGCCCACGGGTTACTTTAACCACACAGATATTAAGACGAAATTCTGATGTTTGACCTGCCGGGCGTACCCGAGGAAGTCGCGCAGCTCCTAGCTGATTTAGAATATCAGTTTACCCATTTGGATTACACGCCCCGTGAACAGCTCAGATTTATGCTGTTGTTCGTTCACAAGC
>JAESRJ010000319.1 GCA_016764715.1 Kordiimonadaceae bacterium
AAAATTTAAATTTTAGTTTCAGCGGGTTGAAGACCGCAGCTTTCAATGCATGGAATAAAATAGAACATACTACTGGTAAAGAATTGTTGCATATTCTTGAAGGAGGATACTATCAAGATGGTGGGCTTCATAGAGTATATGTAATAATGTTTTATAAAATCCTTACCAATATAGCTATTACATTGGTGATACTTTTAATAGTAAAAATAATAAACATCAGAAAACCGATGCAGAGCGTACTTTGCACTGCAAGCACACGGGATCTAAACCGCAGCGGCAAGCCCTTACCGCGCCAGGCAACAGCCGCAGCAAAAAGTGTCAAAATCAATACCCAAAGCAGCAGGCTGCCTTCGTGGTTGCCCCAAACGCCTGATATTTTGTAAAGCAACGGCTTGCTGGTGTGCGAGTTGGCCGCCACATTCAACACAGAAAAATCTGAGATGATATAGGAATACATCAAGGCGCCAAAAGCCGTGATCGCCATGAAAAACTGCCCGTAAGCGAAGGGGTCGGATAGCGCCATTAAGCGCGTATCTCGCTTAAAAATGGCGTAGTGCGGAACCGTAGCACCAAGAATTGCCAACATCAGCGCCGCGATAAGGGCGAAATGGCCAAGCTCTGCTATCACAGGAGCGTCTCTTCTTCTTTGGCTACAAGCGTTTTGTCTTTAGTATAGACTCCAAAACCGTCGTCTTTTGGATGGTCGCAAAGGCCTGGGTTTTTAGGCGCAGTGCCGGGCGGCGCATAATTTTCGTCATGCTTCGCCAGCACCGTATCAGCTACAAACAAACCGGTTTCATCGAGACGGCCTTCAGTGATTACACCTTGGCCTTCCCTAAACAGATCGGGCAATAAATCCTTGAACCGGACTTTAATATCAGTAACGCAATCCGTCACCAGAAACTCATAGGTTAAGCCGTCTTCCAAACGCCGGAAGGAGTTTGCTTTAACAAGACCACCAAGACGAAAACGCTGGCCTACCGCAATCTGTTTTTCCTTTACAGCTGTTGGCTGCAAAAACAGATTAAACCCATCACCGCCGAGCGCATACAAGATCAGCAGCACAGCGCCAATAACGGATGTCAGGGCTGTACTAACAATCCACAGCCGCTGTTTCTTACGCGTTCTTAATCCACCTGCCATTAGTTTTGCGCCTTGTCCATTACTGTTCCATTGCCCGCATCTGCAGCAGCGGCCTCTTTACGCCGCCTGCGGAGGTTTGCAGCCTCTAGTTCGTTGCGTTTCATTCCGCGGTAACTTAGGGCTGCCATTAAAAACAGAGCAGCGCCAGACAAACCATAAGCCGAATTTATAAAGAAAGAATAATCCGTCATACCCTGTGCCCTTCACTCATTGCAACCTGGCGCATCATTTCAATTTTACGGGCACCGATCTCCAGCTTCATTCGCCACAGCAGAGCCACTACAAAATATAGCTGGTATGCTACCAGCATCACAAATAGGGGCGTCAGTAATTCAGATGAGATTTTAGGGCCCTCCGTTGTGAAAATGCTTGCAGGCTGATGGAGGCTGTTCCACCAATCGACAGAAAACTTTATGATCGGTAAATTCACAACACCCACGAGCGCCAAAATAGACGAGGCTCGTCCAGCCTTTTCATGGTCTTCCATCGCACGCCACAACGCCATATATCCAATATAGAAAAACAGCAGAATGAGCACAGATGTCATGCGTCCGTCCCATTCCCAGTAGGTGCCCCACGTGGGTTTGCCCCAGAGCGCGCCTGTAGCAAGGGCAAGAACCGTAAACATCGCGCCGATAGGTGCTGCGGCACGCCCCGCGATTAGCGCCAAAGGGTGCCGCCAGACAAGGGCAACAAAACTAGCAACCGCCAATGAAAAATAGGTGGCGCTGGCAGCGTAGGCGGCAGGCACATGCACATACATGATGCGTGCACGAACGCCTTGTTCGCCGTCATCTGGRGCCTCAAAAAAAATCAAATATAGGCCTGCCAGAAAACAGCTGACGGTTAGAAAAATGGCCCACGGCAGTATTTTATCGGCAAGCTCATTAAACTTGGCGGGATTGGCGTATTTATGCATGAGCCTTCTCTACCTTTTCCAACCGAGGGCGGCAAGTGCGACCTGTTGCCCCAGTGTCCGAATTAATAGTCCATTTGGTTAGGGCCTGCAGGCAACCATTCTTCATTCCAGTGCCAACCGAACTGCTGCAGCAGACGCAAAAGGTGCAATCGCCAATGCTACCAAAGATACTGCACCAAGAACTGCTAAAAGCTGGTGTGGATTGCCAGATAAAATAACTGCGTCAACCACCCCTACACCAAAGATCAATGTTGGAATATACAACGGTAGCACTAAAAGCGACATTAACACACCGCCTCGCCTTATAGAAACAGTAAGCGCTGCACCGATTGCGCCGAGTAAGCTGAGCGCGGGCGTACCCACCAGCAGTGACAGCATCAACATGCCGTACGCTTCAGACGGCAATTTCATCATCACGCCAAGTAGCGGCGCAATCAGAATAAGCGGTACTATTGTTGCCAACCAGTGCGCTAGTATTTTCGCATAAACCACGCCAGTTAGTCCCAGCGGAGAGAGCGCAAAGTCGTCCAAGCTACCGTCTTCGAAATCGGCCTGGAAAAGCCTATCTAGACTGAGAAGGCAAGCAAGTAACGCGACGACCCAAATCACACCAGACGAAATTTTGGCCAGTATTTGCGGATCAGCGCCAACGCCGAACGGGAAAAGCGAAACCGCAATCAAGAAAAATGACAGCGTCATTGATCCTGTGCCACCCTGCGACCAGGCAAGGCGCACATCACGCGCCACGATCCCGCGGAAAATAGCGGTCCCGCTCATAACCAATCCCCGTCGAAATCCAGTTTTGCCTGAAAGTCCGCCAAATCCAACACGTTACCATCAACGTCAATAGGGTCATGCGTCGCCGCAATTAACATACCGCCACGGGACAAATGGCTTTTCATCACGGCTTCAAGACGAAGCCTATTTTCACTGTCGAGCCCCACAGTGGGTTCATCCATCATCCAGATGGGCCGGTCGAGCAAGAGAAAGCGCAGCAAAGCACAGCGGTGTGTTTGACCACTGGAGAAAAACCGCACAGGCATATCAATTAGGTTTGTAAGACCAAAAGCTTCTGCTGCCGTTTCGAGTTTCCCGGCTTGCAATTGGGCCCCCGCCATCAATTGATAATAATTCTCGCAATTTTCTTGCAGGGTCAAAACCGGCTTCAGAGCATGTTGGTGACCAAGATAAATCGCATCCGAAGACCGCGCCACATCTGCACCTTCAAACCCCTCAGATCCGTAGGACACAGAACCCACCCGAGAAGGTAACAATCCAGCCAGCAAGCGCAGTAATGTTGACTTACCACTACCGTTCTTGCCCTTTAACTGCAGATAGTCGCCTGCACCAAGSTCAAAGCCTAGGCCTTCAAACACAGTTCTACCACCCCGCCTACAGGATAGCCCTTCTGCCACAAGCCGCTTATCTGCGGCACCGTAATGCTGTGCACCGTTCATGTAGGCAAACTAGCGAAAGCCTTGCAAGCAAACAAGAAAAGAAACGCGGCTAAGCATCACATTATATACCGGCAGAGGTGAAAAAATTTCCGCAAAGGCTTCAATTTACACCGCTCTACCCCTATATTAGCGCAGCAACCAAACCCGCGGGGACCTATGAATTTTGATTTTCTAACATGGCCGGACGGACTRTTAATTGCTGCCCTACTGCTGATCGCGCAGGGGYTGGCGACCGTCCATGTTATGCGCAACAAGGAAGACGTCCGCGCCGCCGTGTCTTGGCTCGGCGTGGTGTGGCTTGTCCCTGTATTTGGGCTCCTATTTTATATGCTATTTGGTGTTAACCGCATTCGCAGACGCGCGCGCCTGTCTCGGCAAAAACGGGGCCTRCCGCCACGATCAGGAACGCTAGTATCACCACTAGGCCCTAAACTTACAGATGCCGTGCCTCTCGCAAAAAATCGTTGGCGGGCACACGACAGGCTGGCTGGACGRGTGTGTGCCACACCACTAGCGCTCGGCAACACCATAAAGTCACTGAAGGGCGGCCGCGGTGCTTACGACGCAATGATAGCTGCAATAGACGCAGCCAAGCATACCGTTGCGCTAACGACTTATATTTTTCAGATCGATCAGGCTGGCCGCCGATTTGTTCAGGCCCTGACACGTGCGCACGAACGCGGCGTACAGGTACGTGTCCTGGTAGACGCAGTRGGCAACCTTTACGGMCTGCGCCCAGTTTCAAGTTTACTGCGCCGKCGCGGCATTCCAGTGGCSGTKTTCAAYCCYGCGCGGTTTTCGTGGCGACTGGCCTTCTTCAATTTGCGCACTCACCGCAAGCTTCTGATCATTGATGGCCACTGCGGGTTTGCAGGCGGCATGAACATCCGAAARCACCACCTTGAGGGCCCGGACGGGAAGCCGAAGGTGCAAGATATGCAGTTCCAATTGGACGGTCCGATTGTGAGCCAAATGATGGATGCTTTTGCCGATGATTGGGCTTTCTCAGACGGCGAGGAATTGCCAGAAGACGTGTGGATGCCGRCCGTTGMACCCACTAAAGGGGGCTTTACSGCGCGCTCTATTGCGGACGGCCCCGATGAACCCCGCCAAAAAGCTGCCATGGTAATTGAAAGTGCGCTGGGTGCTGCACGCGAGCGGGTGCAAATCATCACGCCGTATTTTTTGCCGGAACAAGGGCTTGTATCGGCTTTAAAACAAGCGTCCCTACGCGGCGTTCAAGTGGATATATTAGTCCCTGAAAAAAATAATCTACCGTTTTTCTCCACCACCGCAATGGCAGGTGTACGGCAATTGGTGCAAGCTGGCTGTAATCTCTACCTATCCAAGCCGCCTTTTGATCATAGCAAGCTGATGATTGTKGATRATTGCTGGGTTTTGTTTGGWTCTTCRAATTGGGATGCRCGSTCGTTCAAACTKAATTTCGAGTTTAACATYGAARCYTAYAGCCMMRACTTTGSKSSYRYSATGARSGMTTKKGTCGCAGCACGCTATAAAGCAGCCAAAAAGATGACCCTTGAAGCACTGGACGAACGGCCGCTTATCAGCCGTATTATGGGCCGTATCATGTGGCTCGCAAGCCCCTACTTATAGAAGTATGCAGCCAGAATGCCGCTACGGTTACTTGTACGACAGTCTCGCTAATTTCACTGTCCAACTGTTCCTGTTGCAATAGTGCTCTATGTCATCCTTACATATCAGGAAGCCATCAGGGGAATATGCCGTGCCGTTTGAGACACTCGNAAATTAGCCAAGAAGAAAACTTGCAGATCATTCGGCTCAACCGCCCGGAAAAAATGAACGCTTTTACGGTGACAATGGCCAACGAGCTGTTATCCGCTCTTGATGCTGCCGATGAAGATGACAGTGTGCGGGCTGTTATCTTCACTGGTAACGGCCGTGCATTCTGCGCAGGCATGGACTTAGCACCCAGCGGTAACGTCTTTGGGCTGGACGAAAGCATCGACGCGAGCTCGCCCGAGATGGAGAAAAACCGCGATACCGGCGGCAAGGTTGTGCTGCGCATGTTCCGGATGAAAAAACCMCTGATYGCYGCVGTRAACGGYGCCTCDGTTGGTGTTGGMACRACRATGCAGCTGCCTATGGATGTACGYATYGCMTCRCSBTTYGCYAAATTTGGCTTTGTATTCTCCCAGCGCGRCRTAACGCTRGAGAGCTGYKCCAGYTGGTTCCTRCCGCGGCTAGTTGGTTTACCMAAAGCGCTCGAATGGTCCTTCAAGGGCAATGTTTTTGGTGCAGAGGAAGCGCTAGCGGCCGGTCTGATATCCGAAATCGTGGAAGCCGACGCTTTACTGGACCGSGCCAAAGAAATTGCGCGCAGCTTCACCGACAGCACCAGCATGATGTCTGTTGCRCTTAACCGGCAACTGTTGTGGCGAATGATGGGCGCGAACCACCCGATGGAGGCCCATAAAATCGATAGCCGTACCATGCTTCACACCAGCACGCGTGACGGCAAGGAAGGCGTTCAATCTTTCCTTGAAAAACGTGACCCAAGCTTCAAAGA
>JAESRJ010000320.1 GCA_016764715.1 Kordiimonadaceae bacterium
GATAAAGTCAGCGGCACCGCAGCGTTCAACGCCGTACCGGTCAGTATTGCACCAGCAGAAGCGCCACCGCCGGAACAGATTGACGCGTAATACGTAATCACCAGCCAAATGAAGAGAGTAAGCCTCAAACAGCGGAACTTTAATATGCCCATGAACAAAAAAGAGATGATCGCCTGCGTGACCGCCCTGGCACAGGCTAAAAGCCGGCAGAATATCGCCGAAGCACTGGAGGTTTATCACCCGGATGTCGAGATGATCACACCGGCTTTTGCGGCCCATGCCCGCGGCAGAGAAGAAACTGGTCGCCAGTTGGGCTCGTTCTTCAAGCTGTTCCCAGATTATGCCGTTGCTATCTCGAGCTATACCAAAGCAGAGGACATCTTGCTGGCAGACGGTATCGTGACAGTCACACCAAACACCAAAAGTGGCACCGCAAAAACCGCTAAGGTCCCGGTAACGATGGTCTTTGAATTCAAAGACAACACCATCAGCAAAGAGACCTTTAATATCGACCTCGAATTAGTGTCGGAAGCAGCGGGCATCCCCCTATCCGAGCTACTCGGGTCGTAAACATCCGATACCTTCCCTACCTTTTCCTTCCGTTCCAGTTGTAAAAATGAAAGTATCCCCATGAACAGAAAAGCCCTCACCACCGAGCCGTTATTTAACATGCATGTCACCCTCAAGCCGCTGCATGATATTGGCGAGAGCCATGTCGGGCACCGTTTGATTTTCGACATCGCCAGCGGCAACTTYGAAGRCKSYMRTSWSAAMGSKAYYCYSRAMMCMWGCGRSGRKGATTKKCTGCTGCGGCATCCAGACGGCAGCTTCACCCTCGACGTCCGTGTCTGTCTGGAAACAGATGATGGCGCGTTGATCTATATGTCCTACAAAGGCCGCTGGGTGATGAGCCCAGAAATTGCGGCCAAGGTGCTGAACCCAGCAACCTGCACAGAGGTCGATAAAGACGCTTATTATCAACGCAATCTGATCATGTTCGAAACAGGGGCCAAAGACTATCTGTGGCTGAACAATATCGTGGCGGTTTCACAAGGCGAACGTAYGYMKRYYKRKWTCAGMTWTTATKTCTYYGWWRYKKKYWWSYYKKGASMKYKSKKSMATYGCATCNMCYRKWMKASMYAKRWWWWMRYTYRRRAYWGMAMAMKKKGKAAKYAATATAAATGGTACAAAAAAAATCTCATGCCACACGGGATTTGATCGTGTCTACCGCGCTTGAACAAGCGGCGACCGTTGGGCTTGAAGGCATTTCGCTCGGCGGCATTGCGGCGGCGGTCGGTATGTCAAAATCTGGCCTTTTTGCCCATTTTAAGTCGAAAGAGGGTCTACAGCTCGCGGTTATCGACGCCGCGCAGGTGATTTTTCAGGCCGCCGTGCTCAAACCCGCCCTGAAAAACCCTAAAGGYYTGCCGCGTTTGCGSGCTCTCTATGACAATTATCTGGATTGGATGGCAGGGTCTAGCGGCCTAGCCACTTGCCCTTTTACCGTGTTCATTCAGGAATATGACGCGCGCCCCGGCCCCATTCGAGACTTGTTGGTAAAATCCGAAGTACAATGGCGAGAAACCCTCTCTGATGTGGCCGAAGCGGCGATCCGTAGCGGGCATTTGGAAGATACCATCAGCCCGGGACAGCTCGCTTTTGAGCTGATAGGTGCCGCTTTTTCTTTCCAAGTATCGCATGGCCTATTGGCAGCTGAGGATGCGCGCCAGCAAGCAGTCCGTGCATTCGACAGGCTGGTTGAGCAACCTCGATAAGCTGGCCGTTAAGAACACACTTCAATGATCATCGCGATTGGACCTACATCGTAGCGGTTTGGAGCTTTTATTTTCGGAGACGATTAAAGCCGGAATCGTCAGTTCAAAAACAGCGATTTTTGATCCGCCAAAGGGCCACGCCCTTCAGGCATAACAGTTCATGCAATTAGCTTGGGAAATCGGATTATACAGATTCTATACAAAATCTTCTTTATAGTGCAAAGTATTGATATTGCTGATTAATTTAACAATATCATCTATTGATAATTCGCGTGCCGGTGGTTCAATCCCGCCCCCAGGCACCATTATCTGTCCGCTTTGGGTCAAGAGCGGCCGTAGAGGTTCTTCAACTGAGCTGGGTGTTAGGCACCATTGCAGAGCTTCCGGTCAACCGTATCGACGAACTGTCGCCATGGAACTTCACCGACAATCAGCTCGAAATAGCTGCTTAAGGGGATTCCTCGGGCGCTTACACGAAAACTCCATTCACTGTGTCTATAACGGATAAAAAAACGGGTAAAATCGTCAATTTTTTGATCGACGGAGACTCAATTAAGGCTTTCACCAGAGGACATTCGCGGAATTTATATCATTGGCCGGCAGATATAATCACTATGTATAACGGAGATTATAAAACAGTAGCTGAGTCCCTATACCACAGGTCAAAAAGTGACGAGATCTGGATAACCACAGCAAGTTATTTCATGCTGGATATCAGTTCTGGGATTACACCAGAAAGGCTGGCTGAATACGCAGCAGATCCTGCCATTGATATAATTGGTGACATAAGCAGCTTCTACAAATGGGCTACGCCCATGTGGGATAGTGATCTCGGCAATGACTTTCGTCAAAACTTTGAGACACAGATCCCAACAGTCATTGTACAGGGAACATGGGATACATCAACGCCCTATGAAAATGCAATCGAACTTTTTCCTTACTTCAAAAACAGCAAACTCATCCCAGTAAAAAGAGGGCCACACAGCGCCATTCGGGCTGCATTCGCCGTGAGTGAACCGTTCAGGAAAGCACTTTTTAAGTTTGCTGCAACCGGAGACAGATCCGATCTACCGGACGACATTGAAATACCTCTGAGTAAATGGAAACTACCGGCTAAAAAATAGAAGGGTAAAAAATTTCACTTTGGAATGGCCCCCGCTTAAAACCGAATAAAAGACGTGTGGATATTAAAAAATGTCCAGACCACACCACAGAGCCTAGGGGGATTCCTCGGGCGCTTACAGCACAGGAGACGCAACGGTACTTCGACATCTCGTTTAGCAGCCGTGATAACACGCAAACTTGAAGTTAAAACAATGTAGCAAAAGGTTAAGACAAGAAAGCATATGGTCCTTCGAAAAGTAACACCGCTCGTCCCCTTGCGGGTAACTGAAGAGTAACTTTCTTCGTAAGCGTAACAGTTTACTTACCATTAGAACCAGATTGCAATAGCGCTACAAGGCTTCCTCATCCCCGGTTATGTTCGTGAAGCGCTTTAATTTTAATGCCGCTGCATTTCAATGCGCCTTTTCAGGGCATTTACATATTCAGCGGGAATTTTATTTTCGAGAGCATACTCCTCAAAAAAAGCTAACCCTTTTTGCCTGAATTTAGGAAATAAGTCTGCATGTTGTATAATCAACCACAAACCGGGGAACGTATCAGGCAAAATTCCTAATTCTCTATAGCGTTCAAACATTCTAGTACGCTCAACAAAAGCTAAATTTTCTGCTCTGGCGATACTGATATTTGTCCACATATTATAGCAATTCGATTTATCTGGTTGATTAGGAATATCTCGTTTTTGAATGATTAAAGTCATTTCCACTTCCTGGCGGGCACGTAGAAAAACTTCGAGAGCCGCATCTGAACTATTTTCAGAAGGTTGTGGCGCAAAAACTTTACCAACAATTCGCCAGTTACTTGAGACGTCCAATGCACTTTCGCGGGCCGTGGCCCAATCTGCCGTCCATTTAGCATGGCAAGAAGCAAGGCTCGCGTCACTAAAATCGTTAATATGTTTCCGAAGGTGCGAGCCTAGCAATTCAGAAAAAATATATTGTTGAAATTCCTCGTTGCCTGACTTTATACCAACCAAATCACAATTTGGTAGTGCTACTTTCAATTCTTTCAGACTTTGGAGAGTTTTCTTAGAAAAGTAAAAATCTCCAATTTCGCCTAGGCAAAGATTGAATCGTTCAGATACTGCTGAAAATCGGCTGTTTATATTCGCGTCATTGGAGGTAGGTGCAGCAAACAAGGGACGGTTCAAACCCGCGCTTATCAACAATAAAATCAACAAGTAGAACATTGCTTTTATAGACATACTTTTTTCCTTATGCTTGAATTTAACCGTTCAATGCAGTGAATGAAATATGCTGAAAAAGCATCACTAATTTTCCCATCAATTACGTGATCTAGCCATGCCCAAGCCCCCGTAGGATTAACTTCAAGAAACCAGTAAACTCCGTCTTCATCGACAATCAAATCGATACTGCCTGTTACAAGGCCTACACTTTTCATAAACGCCTTTGCCTTGCTAACAATTTCATCCGGTAATATCGTATAGATAAAAGGAATATTTAGATTGCCGTGACGCCAATCAGTTTTTGTGTGTTGGTATTCTTGCGAGTTTATTTTAAAAGGAAAAGTATCCTCCCCGACCATAACCACTCTCAGCTCATAAGATTTTGCGATCTTTCTCTGAATAAAACAGGGCCCTGATAAAAACTGTTCAGAAGAGGCTTGTTCTATTTCGTTTCTTGAAACATCCATTGTCATCATTGTATAAGGAACTTGATTTTCTTCTTTTTTTGGGCGCAAGCGCGTGCCTGAAAAAGATTTCATTATTACTGGATCATGGTTCCTTGCAAAAGAAAGAATCTTATCTTTCTGATTTGTTAAAATCGAGTCTGCAACCTTAAAGCCCACGCTTGAGGCTAATCCTTGTTGAAACAGCTTGTTTGAACGCCAGGCGTTTACCGGATTATTTACAACCTGACCTTCAAAAATGGAGAGCACGGCGTGATAAAGACCTCTCCATTCACCACCTAAGTAAAGACTGGTTCTTAGCTCTTCGCTTGAGTTGTAATCGGCTTGGTGTTCGTAATCTTTGCCAAAGAAAAAAGGTGACCCCCACCAAAGTTTTTGCCGATTCCAAATAATGAATTCCTTATAATCCTGGTCCCAAGTGTACCCGTTTATTTTGAAAGTTATTTTCCCATTACTTTCTTGATGAATATGAAAATCAGTTGGCTTGTTATGGTCAAGGACACAAACTTCATGGTTAAGTTTTAATAATTTCTCTTTAACATAACTTACATGTGGGTCGTCTTCGGTTCCAAGTATTAACAATGAAAACATATGTTTCGCCTTCTAACTTTCTTTGGTATTCAAAAGGCACAAAGGGCTATGCGCCCTTTGTGATTTATTCTAATAACAGATGGATTGAGTCCTGTTAGTCTGCGTCACCGGAACAATCACCGCCATCACTATTCGGTGTAACGTGGGTTGTTCCACAGGTGAACGAATCTTTAGGTGGATGACAGCCGCCACTAACCTCATCGGTTTCAACCGCGTTAAGAACCCGCATTTTGGCACGGTCTCTGTCATGTTGATCTAGTGAAAAATGACTAGCATTCATATTAATCTCCTATTTTCCAATTTAACATATGAACAGTAAGCTGTTCTGTCTTCTGACAAACAAAATGTGCAAAAAACTGCACATTCCCTCAAACTACCGAAAGACTTTCGCTAGCAATGAAGCTCCGATTGATGACATTGTTACATAGTAATAAAATTTCTATTTTCCACCCTAATAGTATATTTTACAAGTATTATGTGTAATTAGTACCATCAACAATTTTATATGTAAATAAAATACAACTTTTAATTGATCACTCATTTTGATTTTGAAAAGCTGAATATTCAAGCTGGGCTCAAAAAAAATCTTCGTTCCGGCATTTTCTATAACTAAATTCACTCCATGATCCCAAGTGAACCTGATCAATCTGATTGCACTTCTTTGGTAAGCGCCCGATTAAACTCCTTAAGCAGCTTCAGCCAGCCCAGTTTTGCTGAAATTCTACGGCAGCAGCTTGTCAATGCGGTTGACTGGGTGATCTGCTTCACATTGAAAACGACATACGACCACAGCATGGAAATATGACGGCTTTCGTCCTCGTCTTCTTCATCATCGTCTTGAATTGGATTTGCTTAACGAAGACGATTTGAATGCCTTTTTCAGCCTTGGAGATGCGGGCACCCAATCGGCT
>JAESRJ010000321.1 GCA_016764715.1 Kordiimonadaceae bacterium
CGTAAACTCACCCGCACACTCTCTTCGTCATCGACAACAAGTATATTTGCCATCTCATATGCCCTTCATATTTAAAAAATATTTTATTAGACTTATCATGCGATCAACTGTGTTTTCGAAAGCTTTGCCGGCAGCGGCAACAATATTTCAAAGGACGTGCCCTCCCCTAGTGCGCTTTTGCACTTAACCCTGCCGCCGTGGTCAGACACCGTGCCGTAAACAGTGGAAAGCCCCAATCCTGTGCCTTTACCCACTGTTTTAGTGGTATAAAACGGGTCAAACATCATGCTCAGAGTTTCATCATCCATACCGGCRCCGGTATCTGTAACAATAATAACAGCGACTTCCTGAAGGCGAACATCGTCCCCCCCTATGGCGGCCATTTTCCGAGACACTTTCACCAACACGTCGCCAGGCAACCCCTGCATCGCGTCGACCGCGTTCGAAATCAAGTTAAGAATGGCGGTTTGAATTTCGCCGCTATTAAGCAACACCAAACCAACATCACTAGCTAAATCCATCTTAACAGTTACGGTTGCAGGTAATGTCGGCTTCACCAACGCAAGCGTATCTTCAACCAAAGCAGCAAGTGGGAGTAGCTCCTTCGTGCCCGATTCCATACGCGAATAGGCCATTAGCCGCCGGATAAGGTCCCGCGCTTGCTCACTACTCATCAATATGCGAGACGCCATTTCATGCTCATCAGACCCTTCATTAAACTGTTGTTTAAGCAAGGCGCTAAACATGCCAATGGGATGCAGAAAGTTGTTGAGGTTGTGAGCAATCCCTGCGGTAAGGCTACCAATAGACTCCATTTTTTTCAGCTGCACCAGTTCATCCTGCTGACGTTCTAATTCATAACGCGCATCGTGCGCTGTTTTTTCAGCCTGAATACGCACCTGAATTTCTTCGCGCACTAAATGGTCCTTGTCTCGCAACTGATCTGCCATCAGATTAAAAGCGGCACCAAGCGTACCCACTTCGTCCCGGCGCCCATGATCCGGCACGCGCACCCCGGCATCTCCACTGGCGAAAGAGTGAATGGCCGAGGTCGTTTCAATAATGGGTTTCGCAATGTTGCTGCCGATCAACCACGCAACAACGAGGCCTGTCAGCAGCGCAAGAAACACACTTGCAGCCACCAGAGAATATGTAGTGCGAACCATTTTTGAGTTTGCAGCAACCCTTAGGGCCATCAGCCCTCGTTCTTCTGCTTCAAACGCTGCCATAAGCAACCGAAACTTGTCAAAATATTGCTTCCCGCGATACTCGGCAACCACGCCTGCCATATCATCCATTGTTTTGGCGTCACCAATTTCTCGACGAAGTTGAATGGTCGGATCAGTCACATTCCGTTGCCAATCCCGAATGGTCTTTTCGCTCTGGCTTAAGAAATTTGCTTCTACAGGGTCTCCGCGCATCTCATCGCGTAGGTCCCTGATCGCATTATAAAATCGATTTTGCCCGGCGTTATACGGCTGTAGAAATGTTTCTCTGCCCGACAGCAAATAGCCCCGCATGCCCGTTTGCATATCAATTGCAGCAGATTGAATACCGTACGCGCGCCGGATCACTTCATTGGTGCGGCGCAGCCAACCTTCGTCACTCGCCATAACTTTTAGATTAGAAGAAACCAAACCTTCCGCTTCTTGAACATTACGGCGTCTGTCTGCCATGCGCTGTAATTCGTAACTTTTAAAGGCAGCCATTTGTTCCCGAAACGTCTCGAAAAAGATGCGGCTATTTTTCTTTGAAATCAAAAGCTCAATGTCTTGTCTGGTTTTCACGCCGCGGTTCACGTCTCTCCGCATCAGAATAGCAGGGAGCGCAACATCCTTTATCCACTGTTCAATCGTTTGTTCTGCGTCTGCCAAACGTGTGACCTGCGCAAAATTGCCGGCAACCGATTGGCTCAGCACTCCGACGGTTCTAAAAAAATTCAGTTTGCCAGTATCATAGGGCACCAAAAAATCTTCTTCGCCAGCCRAAAGAAAACCGCGCATCCCAGTTTCCATATCGACCGCGCTAGCCAGTAGCTTATCGGCCGCCGCCAACACTTCGTGCGCCCGGTTCACACGCGCCGAAGAATTAAGCACCGTTTGAATGTTACGGTCGATAAGCGATGCCGCAGTTTCAAACTCGATRTGGCGATTTGCAAGYAGGCCTTCCTCTCGCCGGATAAAAGACCCAAATTGTTCCCTAAAATCGTCGAAGAAGACTTTACCCTTTGCCTCGCCAACAAGCCGCGCCATGTCATTCATGGTTTTACTATCGCCAATGGCGCGGCGTAGCCTGATCATAGGTGCGGTAACTCTTTCTTGCCATTCCTCTAGCACCCGCCGCACTTCATTCAAGCGCACCACCTGAACTGGATTATCCTTCACTTTTTCCTGCAGTTCGGTAATCCGGGTGAAAGCACTGGCTTCACCCTCATTATAGGGCGCGAGCAATTCTTCCTTACCCGCAAGCAAGTACCCGCGCATACTGGTTTCCATATCAACGGCGATACCACGCAGAGCAGTCGCTTCAATCAATATATCCTGACTGCGCTCAACAGCCTGATTAGTGCGGACAATGCTGTTAATGCTATAAATTGCGATACTGCCAAGCACGAGCAAAAAAAGCATAGGGGCGATAACCCCTGCCAATATCTTCTGCTTGGTACCTAGATCTCGTATATGCATGCTAGCATCTAACCCGCTAAAGAAAGCAATCCTTGTAGACCTTTAAGCACAATAGGCCTGTCAGTCTGACCCCTTTTCGACCTCCAGAAAAGTATACACCTTCTGGGTTAAGAAAGACCAAACATGCTGCGGCATGGAAGAAGAACAAGTATAGGTGTTTGGTTTTCTCTTATCGACACTATTGTCGATAAGAGAAAACGTGCTATATAGTAGGAGATGAAACTGCTTAAGGGCCACCAAATTAAGGGTGATTTATTAGTTTTGACTTTAAATTTCCCTGCCCGCAAAAACGCCATATATGAAGAACATACCATAAGTTCAATATTTATGTACTCCATATTGGGTCTTGAAAATGAGACCAAGATTGAAGTCGAAACTGAGAATTGAGAGTTTGTTAGTATGACCGCAAAGCATTTAGATGTTGTAATTGTTGGAGCCGGGATTTCTGGGATAGCATCAGCCTATCATTTACAGAAACACTGTCGTGACCGCACCTTTACCATCATTGAAGGCAGAGAAAACCTGGGCGGGACATGGGATCTATTCCGCTACCCTGGCATCCGGTCGGACAGTGATATGTACACGCTCGGTTTTGCCTTTAAACCGTGGAAGGACAAAAACGCGATTGCTAGTGGCGATGCGATACTGGACTATTTGAATGAAACTGTAGACGAGAACAATCTGCGAGACAAAATCCGGTTTGGCTACAAAGTCCTAAAGGCTGACTGGTCGCCAAACACTGCGCGCTGGAGCGTTGAAATACTGAAAAACGGCTCAGATATCAGTGAAGTTATCACCTGCARCTTTCTTCATATGTGCAGTGGTTACTATAACTATGATGAAGGCTATTTACCGGATTTCAAAGGAATAGAAAGCTTCAAGGGACGTATTGTTCATCCGCAAAAATGGACCAGCGATGTCGACTATAAAGACAAACGGGTCATCGTAATTGGCAGCGGCGCCACCGCAGTAACACTTGTCCCTGAAATGGCAAAAGACGCCAAGCATGTAGTGATGCTACAGCGCTCGCCCTCTTACGTGGTGTCTCGGCCGGCTCAAGATAAAATAGCGCTGTGGTTACGGAAATTCCTGCCAAATTCACTCGCCTACAAAATCACCCGCGCCAAAAATGTTCTACTGACAATATTCTTCTACAATCTGGCGCGAAAAAGGCCTGATGCTTTCAAAAAACGCCTGATCGAGATGGTAGAAGAGCAACTTGGGCCTGACTACGACGTGAAAAAGCACTTCACCCCGTCCTACAAGCCTTGGGATCAACGGGTTTGCGCCGTGCCGGACGCAGATATATTCGATGCGATTAAAAATGGCTCCGCGTCCGTGGTCACTGACCATATTCAGGAATTCACGGAAACAGGCATCTTGCTGAAATCTGGCGACCAGCTGGACGCAGACCTTATTATTCCGGCCACAGGCTTAAGGCTACAAAGCCTTGGGGGGATTGCCCTTACTGTTGATCGGAAGAAAATTAATATTTCTGATCACACCAACTACAAAGGCCTGGGACTAAACGGCGTCCCAAACTTCGCCTGGACAGTTGGCTATACCAATGCATCTTGGACTTTAAAGGCTGACCTTACTGCAGACTATGTATGCCGTATTCTAAATCACATGAAGAAGCATGATTATACCACTTGCGTCCCCGAACTGGACCCTGCTTATGCAAGCAATGCTCCGCTAATGGATTTCACTTCTGGCTATATTCAACGGTCCCTCGACCAATTGCCTAAACAAGGCAGTCGGCCACCTTGGCAGAACCATCAGAATTACATATCTGACTTAATTCATATGAAATTCGGAAAAATARAMKAMRRYSYKRKKCAKYTTYMMAAKSYWRMMTMAYYWMTRSYKYRCWMYMWWGTWMWWAGKCYMRYWCTRWSRMRSSSYKAWWWWYWRWAWRAAMMWYWYWMMKCCTGCATTCGCTTGAATCCCGCTATTTCCGGAATGCAATTTTCGTTTTATTTCTGCACGGCGCATCTGTTTCTTGGCGGTGGCCGTAACTTTCTATATGCGGGCACTAGGCACTATTTGTATCGGCCGCATTGATAAAGAGAGTGTGCGTATGCGGGCCCCTATAGACCAGCTTCAGACAGCGAAACAAATACGGCATTACGCCAAACATGCATGCGTCTATCTAGGGGACGAAATAGACACGATGCCCTGGACGGAAGGCTTGGATTTTTGGGAAGCCGTGCAAGCTAAAAGGGCGCAAGGGTCCCTATTGCACCGCAAAGATTTTTCTCCGTACGAGTTCCGGAAGTATCTTCCTAATATTTTTATTCACAACGTCGAATATGGCCCGCTCAGATTCAAATCCCGCATCATGGGAACGGCTTTCGCTGAAGCCGTTGGCTTTGACATGACCGGCCAATATGCCGACGAAGTAGAAGGGGCAGAAAACGTGGTTCACAGGGCTGCGTTCGTAGTGCACACGCAGCAGGCGATGGCCATTACCAACCTATCATTAACTTGGTCTGCCAGGAACTATAAGTCCTACAGTTTCGTCTGTATTCCACTGTACGACCAAGACAATAACATCAACATGCTGCTGTACTGGGCACAGTTCCAAATGCACTCAACTCAACAAGAAAATAGCCGCTTCTTTGTAATGTCGTAACAGATGGACGCTTCTTTGTAATGTCCCAGTGCCGGAGAGAGCTCTGCCTCCACCGGCGGTGCAAGACAGCCACAAACATACCCTTTGTTGAAAAACTATTTACTTAGTTAAAAAATGATCTAAAATTGAATAAGAATCTCAATGTTAACACCCCGTACTGCGAAGGCACCCCTATTGAAGACAACAGAACACAAGCAGAAATGGTTTTCTATACACCCGCACCTTTCTCACGCAGGTCACCGTATATTTTATAGGGCCGTCCGTGGCGGGAACAGCGTTAAGAGCCAATTAACATCAAATGGCCATACTACGAAAAATGACTTTTTATTCGGCTGCGTTACCGTGAAGTGCCTAGCCGCTTGCGATCCGACGAACCAAATTGAAACCGACATTTCGTGTCAGGGCACACACCAAGAAATTCAGCCCCACATGCGAACTCAACCCGCGTCAACGACCTGGAGTAATACAGTGAACACAGTAGTTAAAAAAATCCTCGGCGCCGCAGGTATGCTACTCGCAGCGTCCTCCGCAAGCTACGCAAACGGCCCTTTCGAAAGCGGAAAACTGCTTGTTACTGGCGGCGTGAGCCAAATCGAGGGAGCAGGCGGTGGAGGGCTCACCACCTGGGCACTGATAACTGGGTATGGGTCTGAAGACGGTATCGGCGCCAACGCGCATCATACCTACGTTAAAACCAGCGATTTCACCTTAAACGCCACCGGCGTGGCT
>JAESRJ010000103.1 GCA_016764715.1 Kordiimonadaceae bacterium
CAGCATTTACTGCCCCGCGCCGATGGAAACGGTCTGGTTCTCGCGATTGAAGTGATGATCGCGACCCCGGCGGCCCGCCAATTGATAAAGCCGGGCACGAATAAAACCAACCTGACCTTGGTTGATGAGACCGATATGGCCGGGCGCGACTGGTATATTACGGGCCGAGAAGAAACGGCTCTGTACCGGCAAGCCGCGAGCCCGAGACACCAACTGCACATCAGGTAGGTTACCCAACCGCCGCTGAAACACCTCAGCATTTGGGAACATACCTTCGCCAGTACCAACAACGATGCTCACCAAGCCGTCGCGCTTGAAGCCTGTATCAAGGCTYTCCGAGTAGCTGATTTGCCGGTTGATTACGAGCGTGGCGATAATCAGGGCGATCGAAACCGTGAACTGAAAGATGACCAGCACCTGATTAAGCTTGCCGCCGGAGCCGATACTGCCGCGTCCGCCGCCAAGAATACTGCTCGGACGGCTTGAGGACAGMACCACTGCAGGATAAAGCCCTGCGACAAGCCCAAGGCCAACGGCGAGCCCTGTGAACGCTAGAATGCTAGTCGGCGCATAAATATCGACAGATATTTYGTGCACCACCAAAGTTTCAAACCARGGCAAAGCAAAATCAACCATTACAAGGGCCGCAAGCAGCGCTAGCAGGGACAAGGCCACCGCTTCACCAAGATACTGTGTGATCAGCTGGTGACGCGCGCCTCCCAGCACCTTGCGAAGTGCCACTTCGCGCTGTCGTTTCAAGGCCTGCGCTAAGGACAGATTTACAAAATTCACACACGCARCGCCGACGATCACTACTGCAAGTGCCCCAATGGCCCACAAAAGTGACGGGCTCACGGCGTTCGACTGAAAGCCTGAGAACTGCGAAAGATGCACATCGCGGATATTGCCAAGCGTATAGGTAAAGACCTCGCTGGCTTTCATGTCAGGGAACTGAGGCAGCTCTGTTGCAACGCTGTCCAGGAAGGCGGGGAACCGGGCTTCGAGCGCGCGCGGGTCTACGCCGGGCGCTAGCCGCAAGTTCACTTCACCCAGCAGATAATTCCAATTTCCTGTCATGCCTGCCTGCATGCCTTCGGTCCARTCCGAGAGCTGGAACTCRGTGATCACYTCAAGAACATGGCCRCTATTGGTGGGCACATCCTTGAACACGGCGGTGACAACGAAGTCCCTGCCAAGGCTCGCGGCTCTGAATGTCCGGCCCAGATACGGGCCTTCGCCAAAATACGTGTAGGCGGATGTTTCGCTAAGCGCGGCGCTATTGGGGCCAGTAACGGCGGTTTCCTTGCTGCCTTCCACGTAATCGAGCTGGTAAATTTTCGTGAAATCCTGCTCCACGAAACTTAGTTGTGCGGTGAATAATTTATCGTCCACAGTGATCGGCCTACCGAGCCCCTCAAAGGTGTAGGAAGCGGCTATAATTTCGTCGGGAAAATTCGYWAGCAAGGCTTCTTTGGCAAKCATYGCGCCYTGYCCYGTACGSCGCACWGTWCCGTCTGCCTGCGTTACSGTYGTGTTMAGSCGGTAAATATCCTCAACACCGGGCCAGAAGGTATCGTAGGAGGTTTCGTCGTTAATAAGGAGCGAGATCAACATCGCGCCCGCCAACCCCAGCGACAAGCCACCCAAATTAACAATCGAGTAGAGCCGGTTCTTGATGATCACACGAAAGGCGGTGGTAATATAATGCTTAAACATGCCGGTTTCCTGAACGATGCGTACGCCTGAAGCCAATTTACAGGCCTGACGCCCTTCAATTGATTTGGTCCAAAGCCACTTATTGATTTTATGCGTCCGCTTTACCGTGATCGCCCTGCATAATTATAGGCCTGGACTGTTGAACAGGCTCAGCAGGGTGCTGAACAGACGAAAGCCCCAGGTGACAGACCTTGCCCAAATCCCCGATTGGATTATCTCACCATTATGCCTAAGGTGCTTACGGGCAAGGGAGAACCTGAATGACATCTAGCGCGCTAAGCTATGTTTGCGGCACATCGGATACGCCGCTGCTGTTTAAAACGATCGGACAGATGTTTGACGAAACCGCTAGCTTGCACGGCGCCCGCGAGGCTGTTGTTGTTTGTCACCAAAATATTCGCTGGACCTACGCAAAACTGAAAGAGCGGGTAGACGCCTACGCGGCTGGCTTCCTTGCGCTCGGGCTGAACCCCGGTGACCGCATCGGCATTTGGTCCCCCAATAACATCGAATGGGTTATCACTCAGTTCGCCTCCGCCAAAGCGGGGCTGGTATTGGTTAACATTAACCCTGCTTACCGCAGTTATGAGCTTGAGCACGCGCTAAAGGTTTCTGGCTGCAGCGCGCTTGTGCTCGCCAGCAAGTTCAAAACAAGCGACTATGTTGCGACGCTGTTGGATCTGGAACCGGCTATCAGCACCAGCGCTCCCGGCAAGCTGCAAAGTGACATATTCCCGGACCTTCATACGCTTGCGGTTATCGGCGCGGATGCAGACGGTTTCTACCAATTTGAAGACATTGCAGGGTTCGCGACCGAAGAAACGCGKGCGCGAGTGGCTGATCTAAACAGCACGCTTCAGCCTGACGACCCGATCAATATTCAGTTTACGTCCGGCACCACGGGCGCACCCAAAGGTGCAACGCTCACCCACCATAATATTCTCAATAACGGCTATTTTGTTACCAAGCGCCAGAACTTCACTGAGCAGGACAAACTGTGTATTCCCGTGCCGCTSTAYCAYTGTTTYGGCATGGTKATGGGSRYTYTKGGCTGCGTKWCTMARGGSGCGTGCATGGTGTTTCCSTCWGAAGCWTTTGAGCCTGCCGCSACSCTARARGCMGTGGCCRCMGARAAATGCACCGCCCTTTACGGCGTACCTACCATGTTTATCGCCGTGCTTGATGACCCCTCTTTTGCCGAACATGACCTCACTGGCCTGCGAACCGGCGTGATGGCTGGGTCGCCCTGCCCGGTTGAAGTGATGAAACGCGTGATCAGCGACATGCATATGAGCGAGGTTACCATWGCTTACGGCATGACAGAAACCAGCCCCGTTAGTTTCCAATGCTCGCCCGATGATCCGCTTGATAAACGCGTCGGCACCGTTGGCACCATTATGCCGTTTGTAGAAGTGAAGATCATCGATACGGACGGAAAAACCGTGACGCGCGACACACAGGGCGAACTGGTGACACGGGGTTACTCGGTAATGCAGGGCTACTGGAACGATGCTAAGCGCACGGCTGATGCAATTGATAAAGCAGGCTGGATGCACACCGGCGATTTGGCGGTGATGGACACGGAAGGCTATGTCTCCATCACAGGGCGTTTGAAGGACATGATTATCCGCGGCGGCGAAAACATATACCCTCGCGAAATTGAAGAATTTCTATACCAGCACCCTGCTGTTATTGACGCGCAGGTTTTTGGTATCCCTGACGAAAAATACGGCGAGGCTGTTGCCGTTTGGCTGAAGGTGAAATCCGGCAGTGAAAACGGCGCGGACGTAACCGAAGACGATATYCGAAGTTTCTGCAAGGGCCAGATCGCACATTTTAARGYACCGGCSYRCATCCGATTTGTTGATGAGTTCCCGATGACAATCACTGGCAAAATCCAGAAATTTGTCATGCGCGAAAAAATGATTGAAGATACTTAAATATTACAGCCGCCACGCAGAGAAAACAAAGCAAAACATACTCAAAGAGGAATGGTTTATTATGACTTTCAATTGGAAACAGCTGGCCCTACCAGCGCTTTTGCTCTTTGCTGTACTTCTCAATAAAGGCTTTAATCAGCCGCCCACTGCCCTGCCAGCGAACAGTGACCCATCTGTTTTTTCTTCCGAACGCGCGATGGAACATGTGCGGGCCATTGCTGTTGCCCCCCACCCTGTCGGCACWCCAGAGAACGCGGTCGTCCGCGCCTATCTGGTTGACCACCTTAAGAATGCGGGGCTTGAGGTCGAGACCCAACATACGCAGATTGTTGACGCCTACCGCACCAAGGGTGTGCGCTATTATGGCGGTATCTCGTCCCAAGCTATTCAGGCAGCAACAGTCACCAATGTGATGGCCCGCCTGAAAGGCACCGGGCAATCGGGCAAAGCCCTTCTGCTGATGAGCCATTATGACAGTGTTTATTATGGCCCAGGCGCAGGCGATGATGCCTCAGGCACCGCTGCACTGCTGGAAACGTTGCGCGCACTGCAAGCTGGCCCACCCCTTAAAAACGATGTGATTTTCCTGCTGACGGACGCGGAAGAAGTAGGCCTATACGGCGCGCAAGCCTTCTTCGGCAAGCACCCATGGGCGGACGATGTTGGGCTTGTCGTAAACTTTGAAGCCCGCGGCAGCAAAGGAACAGCCACCATGTTCCAAACCAGCCAGCTCAATAATATCCTGATCGAAAAATTTGCCAGCGCCGCACAAAACCCAATTGCTAACTCGCTCACCGTTACAATTTACCGCAACATGCCGAATGATACTGACCTGTCGATCTCGCTTAAGGCCGACATTCCCGGTATCAATTTCGCCTTCATTGACGGTTTTTACGATTACCACACCGAAGGCGATAACGCAGAGAACCTAGATCCGGACACTTTGCAGCACCTCGGTGCGCAAGCACTGGCAATGGCGCAAGTTTTTGGCAATGAAACACTGCCGCTCGGTGATACCAGCGAGCTGGTGTTCTTCGACTTTTTGATGATGTTTGTAATTTCCTATCCTCTATGGCTGTCATGGRTCATCGCTGCGCTCGCCGCCGGCCTTTTTGCGCTTTACGCCAGAAACCAGATCAGTTCTGGCGAGGCGACACTTGGCGGCATCGTGCGCAGCAGCTTGTCTGGCCTGATGCTTATCATCATTGGTGCGCTGGTGATCGACTTGCTGTTCCTGATGATCGGCGGACGCAGCAGCATGGTTGAAGGTCGGCGCTTATTCGCTATTTCAGACACTGTCTTACTGGGCTTTGCGTTTGTCGCGCTCGCCCTTACCACCGCTTGGTTCGGCATGCTGAAAAAAGGCGTCACCCACATTTGGCCAATCGCTGGCGGCGTGCTGGCGGTTTTGCTTTATGTGTACGAGCCAACCCCGATCCCAGCAGCTGTAGTGCTGGTGCTTTCAACCCTGTTACATTTCATGCTGAGGAAAGGCATTTCAGACGGCAACCGCACGGTGGGTGCCATGAACCTTTATATGCTTGTTGCACTGCTCGTACAGGGCATAGCGCCTGCAGCCAGCCATATTTTCTTATGGCCTGCCATTTTTGTCCTTGGCGCTTTGATTTTGATTGAAAAGCGGGCCTTCAGCGACACTGCGAAGGTGGCACTACTGGCGGCAAGCGGCCTGATCGGTGCCCTGTGGCTACTCTATATTACGGAGATGGGATACAGTGCGCTCGGTGTTTATTTCCCTGGCATTATCATGGTGCCTTTCGGCATGCTGATGTTGCTGCTTATGCCTGCCTTCATGAAGAATACGGACTGCGAGCACCCTATTCTGCTAGTTGGTTCTGCAGTGCTCGGCTTGGGCCTCGTGGTTACTGCTAGTTTCTCAACCGGCTTTACAGAACGCCATCGCCAACCAACCGAAGTGTTTTACGCGGTTGATCCACTGGGGGACGGTACCAACCATTACGCGAGCCGGTTAGACGTGTTCGACCCGTGGGCCGCAGAATTGATGCAGTCCGCTGAGTACAGTGTGAAAGCCGATGAGTTTATCGCGGGYCGCACGGGCACGATCAAGCTGAACCCCGCGCCTAAWTCTTCTGTTGCAAAAGTATCTGTTRCCAACATTGCAACAACAGAAAGCACCACTAGCTTTGCTGTCACGCCGGGCTTCCGAGGCGACATTATGGTTGTGGCACTAAGCTCAACCACCGACATGACAGGTATCCTCCTAAACGGGGAGAGCATCCTCGACGGGCCTGATCCCATAACCAGCCTGACGCTCTACTATTTTGCCGTTCCTGACGCCGGGCTGGCGTTTGATATTTCCGGCGGCGACGAGATCACAGTGTTCGCCACAGAA
>JAESRJ010000370.1 GCA_016764715.1 Kordiimonadaceae bacterium
CACAGCGGCGACATCCAGGTTTTCGGATTCTTCCACCAACGGACAGACCCAATAGACCCGCGCGTCCCCCTCGAGGGCGCGGCCAACTCCTTCAACAACCACGACAGCGCCGAGACACTCGAGGCGACGTGGACGAGGTTTGTCGATGGAGCAGCAGCCACGATTTTGGTCCAGACGTGGAAGGAACGGATTCAGGAAGCCCGTGGCAAACGCCAGCGCGGTCAGGACCCGGAGAAGTACTGTTAGATTATGGTGTCTTGGCCTTAATCTACCTGTCAATACTGACAGCTCGCATGTTCACTTCTTTCCAAACTTGTCTTTCACTCACACAGTCCCTCACACTGTAGCAGTACACAAGTATCAGCACCATTCCGCTCAACAGTTTATCAGACCAATGACTGAAGCCAACACCACACTCTCCGCCCTCAAGACAGCCGGGATACGCGAGGTCTTCAACGGAGACAGAGCGAAATTCATGGAGTACTCGTACCGGATGAAAACCATGCTCGCCTTGGAGGACCAAGCCATCTGGCTGAGCCGCAACGTTCCGACAGCCGACGAAGTCAACTCAGAAGGCAACAGGTACAACACCGACCAGCGCAAGGACTTCAAGAAGCAGAACAACAGGGTGATGGGAATTCTTCTCGCATCCGTGGGCTCTCGCCCTTTGGAGTTGATCACCCGAGACGGCAACACCTCCGCTCACGTCGCCTGGAAAGCGATGGAACGCGCCTACGGTCGGATTTCACCGGGAGACCTTGACCGCGCCTATGTGGAGTTGCTGAAAATCACCTGGCACAACGGAGAGTCAGCACGATCCTTCTTTACTCGTATTCACGAGAAGAAGGCACAGCTCAGCATGGGCGAGCGAAAAGTGGACTCGTCCCTTCTCCTCGCATCCATACACCAGCAAGTTCCTCTGAGACACAAGCCACTCGCAAGACACATCAGAGATGACCACGACAACGATGAGGACAGACTCCTCAACCTCGAGGTCACACTGGTGGAACAAGAAGAAGACGAGTCCCGCGACCATTCACGCAGCACGCCGATTGCTCTCGTGGCAGCAGACATCGAAGCTCGCGCTCCGACGATCTCAGATAGCGACTACCTAGTCGCCCAAATCACTGAAAGAGTGGTGGCTGCGCTCGCAGCGGAAGGGCACTACGGAAGCAAGCACGAGGCGCGGAGACACACGCAACAGCATCACGAAGGCAAGCATGACGCGCAGAAACACACCCAACCTCTCGTGGACAGATGTAGGATACATCCCAGAGGTACGCACACAAACAGCGAGTGTAGGGTGCAGCGCAACGAACGGAACAGTCAACAGCAATCTAAGCAAAGATTCACGTTCTCGTCCCACGCATCCCTGTCAACAGAAACCAGCGGACACCAAGAACAGCACACCGACCACTGGGTCGGGGACAGCGGATCAACAGATCACATCTGCTCCTGTCGCGACAAATTCAGCGACAACTACTCGCCACTACCACCAACAGGTACGCGATCAGTCAGCGTCATGGCGGCGAACGGGCAGACAACAGCAGCTCAGGGGATAGGCTCCGTGTTCATCTCTGTCGCAAACAACAAAGGGGGCGTCCTGCACATCGAACTCACAGACGTGTTGTTTATTCCCTCGGCCAGCTACAATCTCATAAGCCTGGTGAAAATTGCGCAGACATCCGTTCAGGTCAGCATGCACCGCACAGCCATCAACGTGCAATCGTCATCAGCGGCGTTCACGTTCGAGTACCGCAATGGACTGCCTATCCTCACGGAACATCAGCCACAACAAGCCCGGATACGTCCGACGCTCTCGTCTTCAGCAGACAGAGACCACGACCCGGCGAGCGACGACCTACTCATTCACCAGCAGTGCGGACACAGGAGCAGCAAGTATCTACCAGCCCGAGACACACCATACAAGTATCATTGTGAAGACTGTGCACTCGGAAAGTCCAGAAGGATCCACATCACACCGCACGGCACCCAACCGGAGCTCAAAGCCGGGGAGCTGACGTACACCGACGTCGCAGGACCATTCTCTACGCCGACAAAGCACGGAAAACGGTATTTCGCGGTGTTCATCGACGCAGCCACAAAGTACACCACGGTGTATGTCATCAAGTCACACGCGGACGTCCTCAATGCCCTCACMTGGTACTTAGACAAGGCGCCGTTCGACGTTAACGGTTCAGCGACACACTGGAACACGCTGCACTCGGACAGACACGCCAACTACCGCGCATCCTCATACCGCGCACTCTGCAAAGCACATCACATACGCAACAAATACAGCCCGTCCCAGACGCAAGCTATCAATGGACTCGCCGAACGGACCATCCAGACACTCGTACAAACAGTGCGCGTTCTCCTCCACAGTGAGGCGGTGGATCCAGCCTCGTGGGGCCTAGCACTGCTACACGCCACATTCATACACAACGTGGCAGGTGGTGACGCCAGCGCCTACTCAAAGGTATTCGGGACTACCTTCGACACCAACAGGCTACATCGATTCGGTGTCGTCGTGTACGCACACACGTATGAAGGGAGCAGAACAGAGGATGCAGCGGGATACAGAGGTAAATTCTCGAACACAGCAAGGAAGGGCACTTGGGTAGGATACGACCCAGAGTGCACGTCGCACATGGTTCTCCTTGATGACACCGACAGAATACTGAAGACCTTCCACTGCACTTTCAAGCCAGACGCAAGCAGAGCGCGCCATACCGTTGATCAGCGAGTCAACACCGACGACACCGACGACACCGACGCACACGACTACACGACCACCCATGCGCCTGATAACAACGGTGTGGAACTGCTGGACGAAATCGTGGTGCAACAGAACGGACCGCCAAATGTGCCCGGAGACCTTGACCAAGCCGACACCACTCCGGACGGCAACACGAGCCCGAACATAGTCGAAGATGATGCACACAACGGAGACACACCCGCCGTTYCTCTCAGAAGRTCAGCACGCATCAGGTCCAGAAGAGAACAAGCGCTGCAAACGAGCAGCTCAAACTCCTCCATTTCGCCCCGACACACACAACGCGAGAATCACACCCAGGAGTACCAGGGGCAGCTCATACAGAAACACACAGAAGAAGAAGCCGCCCTACACAAAGAGCTCCGGAGAATGGACGAACTCCGCGTATACACCAGACAGATACCACCAAAAACAGCGAGAGTAATCTCGACGCGCGTCATATACAAGGTCAAACCTGACGGTACTACGAAAGCTCGCTTGGTAGCTCGTGGGTTTCAGCAAGATTCAGCAGACATCAGCTTCACGTACTCACCCACACTCAAACACACGACCCTCATGACGACGTTAGCGGTGGCAGAACACAAAGGTTGGGCATGCACGCAGCTAGATGTGACAACTGCATTCCTGTATGCACCCATCAACAAGGAGGTGTACATTCGTCTTCCCGACGCAACAACAGCTAGGCTCAACAAAGCGATCTACGGTCTCGCCGAATCTCCACGAGCGTTCCATGAACACATCAGTGAGATCCTGACAACAACGTGTCACCTGACGAGATCACAATTAGAGCCATGCCTCTATACGTCACCCTCCATCGTCATCATCGTGTACGTCGACGACCTGCTTGTGTTTGGGGACACACAACAACACATCCAACACACAGTCACATTGCTCAAGACCAAGTTCAAGATGAAGCAAACAGAGCTTCGCACCTTCATCGGCATGCAGATACAACAGCAACCATTACGCATCAGTCAGGTGGACTACATCAACGCCATGGCTGCAAAGTACGGGAGGGTAGCACAGGAACAGTCACCAAGCAGGAAAAACACTCCTCTGCCTTCCCACTACGCGGCCACCGACGACGATGCCAAGCTCCCACTTCAGGGTAACAAACCCTACAGAGAGCTACTGGGAACAATCAGCTACTTAGCAACCATGTCACGTCCAGACATCGCAGTAGCTACCTCGATGCTGGGACAACACAGCAACTCTCCAAAGAGTGACGACTGGATGGCACTCCTGCATCTGATGCAGTATGTCATTGAGACGAAGACCCTCACCATCTCCGCGAAACCGCGTTCGACCAAAGGAACAACCTTGATTCAGATTCACACATCATCGGATGCGTCGTACGCTGGAGAGAACGCGAGGAGTAGGACAGGGTACATTGTGTTCATCAACGATATCCCGGTCTCATGGAGAACGAARCTGCTTAAAACCATCGTGCTCAGCAGTTGCGAAGCAGAATATTACGCACTCACACTCGCAGCAAAGGAACTCGCCTTCATACAACAGCTGTTAGAGGAGCTACAGGTGAAGTTCAGCACACCGTTCAATCTACACACTGACTCTCAGTCCGCCATGTTCCTCAGCAACAACAACTGCGTGAAAGAGAGGTCAAAGCACATCAACGTGAGACAACATTACATTCGTCAACGCATCGAAACAGGCCACGTTCACCTGGTCTACACAAAATCCGGCGACCTCATCGCAGACTGCCTCACCAAGGCACTCGGTGGAATCGGTACGAAGAAGGCCCAGCAACGAATCTTCAACATAATGTAGACAACACCACAACCAACTACAATCTCACAAGTRCTATTCACAGACCTCTCTGTTAGTCCTAACCACTTCTTCGATTGCGGGGGTGTGTTAGATTATGGTGTCTTGGCCTTAATCTACCTGTCAATACTGACAGCTCGCATGTTCACTTCTTTCCAAACTTGTCTTTCACTCACACAGTCCCTCACACTGTAGCAGTACACAAGTATCAGCACCATTCCGCTCAACAGTTTATCAGACCAATGACTGAAGCCAACACCACACTCTCCGCCCTCAAGACAGCCGGGATACGCGAGGTCTTCAACGGAGACAGAGCGAAATTCATGGAGTACTCGTACCGGATGAAAACCATGCTCGCCTTGGAGGACAAAGCCGTCTGGCTGAGCTGCGACGTTCCGACAGCCGACGAAGTCAACTCAGAAGGCAACAGGTACAACACCGACCAGCGCAAGGACTTCAAGAAGCAGAACAACAGGGTGATGGGAATTCTTCTCGCATCCGTGGGCTCTCGCCCTTTGGAGTTGATCACCCGAGACGGCAACACCTCCGCTCACGTCGCCTGGAAAGCGATGGAACGCGCCTACGGTCGGATTTCACCGGGAGACCTTGACCGCGCCTATGTGGAGTTGCTGAAAATCACCTGGCACAACGGAGAGTCAGCACGATCCTTCTTTACTCGTATTCACGAGAAGAAGGCACAGCTCAGCATGGGCGAGCGAAAAGTGGACTCGTCCCTTCTCCTCGCATCCATACACCAGCAAGTTCCTCTGAGACACAAGCCACTCGCAAGACACATCAGAGATGACCACGACAACGACGAGGACAGACTCCTCAACCTCGAGGTCACACTGGTGGAACAAGAAGAAGACGAGTCCCGCGACCATTCACGCAGCACGCCGATTGCTCTCGTGGCAGCAGACATCGAAGCTCGCGCTCCGACGATCTCAGATAGCGACTACCTAGTCGCCCAAATCACTGAAAGAGTGGTGGCTGCGCTCGCAGCGGAAGGGCACTACGGAAGCAAGCACGAGGCGCGGAGACACCCGCAACAGCATCACGAAGGCAAGCATGACGCGCAGAAACACACCCAACCTCTCGTGGACAGATGTAGGATACATCCCAGAGGTACGCACACAAACAGCGAGTGTAGGGTGCAGCGCAACGAACGGAACAGTCAACAGCAATCTAAGCAAAGATTCACGTTCTCGTCCCACGCATCCCTGTCAACAGAAACCAGCGGACACCAAGAACAGCACACCGACCACTGGGTCGGGGACAGCGGATCAACAGATCACATCTGCTCCTGTCGCGACAAATTCAGCGACAACTACTCGCCACTACCACCAACAGGTACGCGATCAGTCAGCGTCATGGCGGCGAACGGGCAGACATCACCGCACTCGGAGTCGTCCCTCTCTTCCCAACGACCCGCGGACGAGCAGTTGCCATCGGTGCGATCCGCAT
>JAESRJ010000120.1 GCA_016764715.1 Kordiimonadaceae bacterium
AGAGGCTAGCTTTGTTGAGTTGTACTTAATTTTGAACCAGTCATTTGTTAGCAGGCATACAATATTGATCTGCCTAAGCGCCTATGAATAATTCTTATAGGTACTTAGCTCTATGAATGTATTAGAAATATTCTCGCAGGTGGGCCAAATTTAAATACCAAAGCGGGTCAAATCTACCTGCCTCTTGGCTTGACTTGAAATATAAGCCGAAATTTCTTCAGCCGATCCAGAAAAAACCAAACGCTCTTTTTTATTTTCGAGTTGATAGCGATACATAGGGTCGTAGTAATTTTCCAAAATGGGTTCTAACCACGCCAGATGCTGATAAGGGTCATTTTTTACTCGGTGCTGATGAACAGCATTTTCTAGTCCCTCGTACTCGGCGTTGGCACGACTGCGCAGTGCACCGACTACGCCGCCAACTGCTTCATAGTCCGCACGCTCGATAGCACGGTCATCGCTGGCGCGGCCTAGGTAATGAATATACATCTCGCTCAGTGCGAAGGACAATAGTGGTAAAGCACCGGGGGTCGCTACCACCTCATTAATCAGTTCGTCAACGAGTTCATTGGGCTTGAAGTACATGACCCGAGCAGTCGCTGGCTTCAAGATACAYTCKCGCAAGTCRTTCTGGSTCATCGGCGGAACGATGTAACGTCCGTCACTCCAATACTCACTTAGCTCACTGCGACTAAATTGTGGTTCGAAATCGGTCCGCAAGGTAAGGATAATATCCAGTTTATCAGCATGCCGTTTTAACAAGCGGGATAGTAATTGAAGCGCTTCCTCGCGCTCCTCGACGGAGGAAGTCATGGTGATGAATTCTTCGAACTGATCAATAAATAGCACTGTCTTCGAGTTCTCGTCACATAGCTCGCAGATTTTTGCCTCTATAGCGTCTGCGTTCATCGCGGTATTTAGTACTCGGCTCAAAGACAGCATAGGGTGCACTCCAGGCCTGACCGTAGGCAGTACTAGCACGCCGTCCCGCATTTCGAGCCTCGGTAAAAGTCCTGCTTTGACGAGGCTGGATTTTCCTGTCCCCGAAGCGCCAAGGACAACAGTTAAGTCCTGCGTCTCAATGCGTTTTTCAAGATCAGCAATAACGTCTTCTCGACCAAAGAACAGCTCAGCATGCTCTTTCTCGTAAGACTCTAGGCCTCGATAGGGATTGTTGTCTAGATTGAGTGGTGGCGCTGGAGGTAAGTCTAATTTACGACCCGGCACAGCAAAGACGAACTCGCCCTTATCGTGTCGCGACAGAGGCCACAAACCAGGTGTCTGGCGGATCCCTTCTTCGATAGATTCTGGCTGTAGGCGACTTTCGAGATAGAGATACAGCTCGGTCGCTGTGATCAGTCCGTCTCCGCCGTCAGCAGGTACTACGTCTGCTCGCCCTTCCAATGCTTCGAACAGAGCCAGCGCGAACGGCGAATGTCCTTGCTCGTCCGGGCGCGTGCCCAAACTGCCACTCGAGAGTTGATCCATCGCTTTTTGATCGTGTGCGGTTGACGTTATAACCTGCCACGCCGGATCTTTCACGAAACGATCAAATCGCTCCTCATGAACCACGGAAGGTAAGCATATAAGATCGCGGGTCGCAGCCCATCGGAACGCCCCCGAAAAACAACTGTCCATAATAATCAATGCATGACGAACGGGCAGTGACAGCAACGCATCATGCACAAACGGCATGAATAGGTAAGAATCTTCCTCTCCACGGCGAGCATCCTGAGGCAGCAGGTATCCGTTAGGTCCGTCATCGCCATCTAAGGCTACACCGTGTCCTGCAAAATAAAATATTAAACGATCATCGGGACCGAGTTCATTCGGGAGTTGCTCATTCAGCAGCTTGCTTAGGCGTTGCTTTGAAGCGTCCTCGTCGAGAAACAGTCGCACTTCAAAGTTATGCAGATCCTTCAGTGTAGTGGCCAACCGACGGGCATCATTGGCTGCCGTCTTGAGTAGCGGAATACCATTCTGGTACTTATCGATTCCGATGATGATGGCAACGCTTCGGCGAAAGCGGCTTTCGATGGTCTCAGAGATCATTCAGATACCCTTCTGACTAGTTAAATTCATCGTACAAATAACTGTATAAATAAATTAAATCATAAGTCTTTTAGTTACAACAACTATTGATTTTGTTGGGCTTTGAGTGGTTCAACTAACTATTTGTACCATTTGAAAGGAAGGCAGACACGCGGTATCAACGCGTGTTTACTTTACACATAGGAATTTGACCTTAAGAACGAGTATCGGGTCTAATTTGAACGGGTATCGGGCTTGCCTGGACGAGTATCTGGCTTGCCTACGCGGGTATCGGGCTTACCTGGGCGAGGAGCTGGCTGTTCAGTATTATCACTTCCTGTCACCATTAGATTAATATTTGCAGACGTATTATTGTTGTTATGCTGTGAATTTAACATTACCAATCTCACTTTGTGATTATATGGAAAATTCAGTATATACTCCCACCAAAGAAAACGCTATATTAACCTGTCGATTTATGACACCTCCGATATTTCAATAAAAACAAGGAGTAAACCTATTTTTTCGCGTTTTTTAAGCCAGTTTATTTCCGAAATTCGTCGTCGCGAAGTAATGCCTGTGGTAATCACCTACACCGTTGTTGGTTGGTTATTGCTACAGGTAGTGGAACTAACGTTTGAACCCTTAGGACTGCCAGAGGGTAGCGTACGTTTACTCATTATTATCACTATTGCTGGATTCCCAGCAATGGTCTTCTTAGCTTGGATACTTGATTTTACACCGCAAGGGGTGATGTTCGACTTACCTTTATGGCTGGTTAAAGGCAAGGCAACTCGGAAACAGAAGAAAGCGAGTCGACCTTTAGCACTGTTTTTATGTTTACTGGTCATTACAGGCACCTGGGGCTTTGCTATTTTCTTGGATGACCGAATTCAGACTGTGGTAACCGAAACGGAATCGCATAAATCTAACCCCAAATCGGATACCGCAGTGGTAGATTTTCCTGCCAATTCAATTGCTGTTCTAGCCTTTGAAAATTTTGACGGACAAGCAGAAACTAATTACTTTGCTAATGGACTCGCTGAAGAAATCTTAAACCATTTATCTAGTATCCGTGAACTTAATGTTGCCGCCCGCTCTTCCTCATTTAGATTTCGTGGTGAACGAGTGGATGTGCGTGAGGTTGCAAAATTGTTAAACGTCCGGTATGTCCTAGAGGGCAGTGTGAGGCGAGACGGCAATCGCGTACGAATTGGTGCCCAACTGATACATGGTAAAGAAGGATTTAATGCTTGGAGTAAATCTTACGATCGCAACCTTGATGATATTTTTGCAATACAAAGAGAGATTGCATTTGCGGTAGTAGATGAATCAAATATAGCGCTGTCGATTGATTCGAAAAATCGATTACGAAAAACACAATCAGAAAATATCGACGCCTACATTTTTTATCTGCAAGGATTAGAAAAATTGCGTAGTTCAAAAGGTGCAGAACATTTCAAAACAGCTAACAAGCTCTTTAATCAAGCATTAGCCATAGACCCTAATTTTTCACGCGCTTATGCAGGAATATGCGAAGCTAACTTGGCACTATATGAAATTACAAATGGTGTTGACGATTTTAGTCATGCTGAAATAGCCTGCGAAAAAGCCCAAAGCCTCAATGTTGATAGCAACAGTGAAGTTAAAGTTGCTTTGGGCCGTTTATATAGAGTAAGTGGTTTATATCAAAAAGCTGAAGATATCTTGGTTAAAGCCATCGCAATTTCCCCTACTGCAGTTGATGCTTACATTGAGCTTGGAGAAATACACTCAGCACAAAAAGAATTTGATAAAGCTGAGGCATTTTTTTTGCGTGCAATCGATTTAAAGCGCAATTATTGGAAAGCGTATGAAGCCTTAGCGGATTTTTATTACACCAAAGCACAGTATGCTGATTCAGCCAATACTTATGAAATGGTTACGCGCCTTACACCAGATTCTTCAATAGGTTACCTAGGTAAAGGAGCCGCCTATTGGATGCTAGGCGATATCAAGCTAGCACTACAGTCATATGAACATTCACTAGAATTGAATCCTTCTCGGCGAGCCTATACCAATTTGGGCATGTCTTACTACTACGCTGGTCAATTTCAACAGGCCGTCGATATGCAATTAAAAGCTTTAGAATTTGCAGAAACGGATCATCGAATTTGGGGACGTTTAGCTGAAAGTTATCGGTTTATTTCTGAGCAAGAATCATTGTCACAGTCTGCTTATCAGCGTGCTGCAAAACTAGCCCGTGAAAATCTAAAAATCAACAAAAAGGATTGGTATACCCGAGCAATATTAGGTTTATATTTAGTCCATCTAGGTGAAAAAACAGAAGGGTTGGATTTGCTTGAGACAGCTGAAGAGCAATCGCAACGTAATTCTGAAGTTCTCTATTTCAAAGCCTTAGCCGTGCTCCAAAACGAAGATACAGAGCAAGCTTTTGCACTGCTCAAAGAGGCCGTTGCACTTGAGCAAGATTACCGACAATTTATTGCTTTAGATCCCGACTTAAAACGTTTGCAAGACGATCCCCGCTTTAATTCTCTGTTGCCTGCCGCCGAACTTTAAAAATAGGCCCATTAAATCAATATCGAAAACGCATTGTGACTAGCCGGCAAGCAGGCAATGTACCCAACTTGACGAGCCAGCAAATGCGCGAACATTATTGTCTGAATTCAGGTCACAGCACTATTGATCAGTTGCCTGAACTAAAGTCCAGCCACTTTCTCTTGATTTTATGACTGTTACAGACTCATGTGGCTTCAAAGTATCAATCACCTTACCACTAATGTCATTATCGTCCCGCATATTCCTAGCTTGGGAATCGTTTTCGTAAACAGAACCTTCCTTAAATGCTTTACCAAGTTTGCCAAGATAGACCCAGCCTCCGCGTGCCGATATAACGAGCATAACCGTATCGCTCGCAACTAAACGGATATCTGCGTCTGCCTTCGGCTGCGTCTCTACAATCTGACCTACCTTGCTATCAAGCTTGAGTATATATTGTATCTCGTGTTTCAATTCCAAGTCATTAAGCGCTTTAATTGCCTGTTGCAGATCCAATGAAACCAGATCTGGAACGGGGATTCCTGTAGCCGCCATATACAGTGTAATCGCAGTATCGTGAGGGATAATATTGTTAGCGTCGGGCTCGCTTTTAACAAATGTACCCTCCTCTATGCCGTCAGCTGGAAGCATAACAACATTCTTAACTGCTTCAATGGTCACTGGCAGATTTTTAAATAGAGCCCTTATCTCTTCTTCGTTTTTGCCTTCGAGACTTTCGAGCTTGATTGTACCGTTAGAAACGACGAGTTTAACTTCCTTGTCGGTATCATAATCAGTCCCTTCCGGTGGAGCCGTACGAAGTACTACGCCTTTTTTCTCGCTGCTAGGGACCCCTAAAGTGTCAGGTGCTACCATCAATCTTGCGCTTTTAATGATGTCGGTTGCCTGTGATACGCTGTATCTCTTTTCCGCAATAGCGGGAATTGTTGCCTCAGATGACCATATATCATACATAACCGCAACTAGTGCTAACACCGCAGCCACACCCATCAGCCCCTTCATAGCGTTGGACACGCCAGTTTTTTGTGTGACAGGAGTTTGGCTTTTCTGATTGTGTGCTGCACCGTCGGTCTTGTTTGATGCTGGAATGGACACAGGATTGGGTAACGGTTTCGCAGGGATTGGTTTTTTAATATCGAACAACACGCCATCAGGTGAACGCATGAACAGCACCGGTGTCGCCCATTCCATAGTTGAAGGATCGGCAAGTTTGATCGCTTTACGACCTTCCGCAACGGCTGCGTCCACAGGATAGCCAGAAACGATACGAGGGTAAAATGTACCGGCAAAACTCACAGCCGCCTTGTCGGTGATTGGAAACTGCATGGCCACAACAGCCGGAATACCAGCCATAATCATCGCGGTGGCTACCCCTGCAAAAGGGTCTTGTCCTTTTTGTTTGGTGGCCTTGGCAGT
>JAESRJ010000126.1 GCA_016764715.1 Kordiimonadaceae bacterium
GGACGCCACAGCAAAGGCCGGCGGCCGATAATGTGGTCCATTAGATTTCCCAGGCGGTGGCGTTGATGAGGCATGAAAAATTATTTTGATTGCCAGGATTGTCATCCATTTCAAACTTGATCCACATATCTGATGTGCCGTCAATATTATAAAATTTGCTGCCATCGGGAATGGCACCCATCTGGTCGTACCCCCAAAAAATGCCGCCCAAAATCCCGCGGATACCGCCACCGCTAACGGAACTCTCCACTAAATAAATTTCAGAAACCGAAAATCCACCACTAATTACATTTGGATAAATCCCGCGCATAGAAGAATCAATTTGTTTACCGAAGGCGGCGGTGCCAGCCCTAGCGGCAACGGCAACACCATCGTGGCTTTTTGCAAAAAAAGAGTAATAATCACCGGTAGAGCCGTAAAACGGCGAAGTAGTGCCACCTGACATCCCGTCAGATGTACTGCTATCCGCAGAGCACATAAAAACACAGTTGTAATTATCCGCGGCTGCTGCGCTGGCAAAACTCCCAAAGTAAATAAAACGCATACCAATTGAATTGTAAGCGCTAGATAAAAAAACAAAAGTGCGGTCATTGCCGATYAGCCACCATCTGTTATTTTCKTCCGAATWTYGGATATAAGCATATGCGTAGCTACCAAATCGGTTGGTATTGCCATTATTTGCCAATGCATCTGCATGCGTTAAAAAAGCGCTTACTTGAGCCTGTTTTTTTTGGGTTTTATTGTCCACCACCAAGCAACACTTAGTTGCTTTTTCGTGGCGGCTGCGGAAAGTAATCTCAAAATCGCTCTCCGACAAAGCCTCCCAGCCCARCGCGGTTTTGGTGCCRTAGCCGGTGACCAGGCAGGCTTTGAGCACGGTTTTTAAAGCGCCCTCGGCAGAGGCAAGCACGGGCGCGCCGGGGTCGGTGCTTKCAAACACGGTAACGGGGGTGCGGGTRGTGTTAAACATCATGTTAAATCTCCTTTAAAATCAATTTAAAAATCAATCGTCAATCACGGTGTTGCCGCGCAGGCAGGCGCTAAAGCCGTCGCGGCCGCTCTGCTTATCGGGCGTGGGCTGCACGGCGCGCAAAATCCACACCGGCAGCTGCGCCGARAAAGTGTTGAAGCGCACGCAGTTTCTGGCCGCCCAGCCGCCGCCGAACGCGCCCTGCGGCAGGGTGAAATAGGGCTTGCCGGTGGCGGGGTTGGCGGGTGCCAAATCGGTGAGCGTGTCGSCCTTGAGCACAAGGCCCARYTGCTCGCCGTAAAGCTCAAATTGGTTTTCGCTGGTAAAAAGCATCAGCCAACGCTGCGTAATCGCGCCGTTGCTGGTGAGCCGAATCGGAAAATCTTTAACGTTGAGCCGCGCCAAGAGCGGGTCGCCGCGCTGGGTGTCGCTCCACACTTTATCCCACGCCTGCTGCGCAAATGGCTCGGTGGCGCGCACGAGCAAATCGCCGCCAATCAGCGCGCTGGATACATAAGTGCGCTCTGCGGGATAAGCGCGGCTCACGCCGAATTGCAGCTTCAGACGGCCTGCAATATCCACGCCCACCACGCGGTTTTCTTCTTCCCATGCCGCATCTACGGATAGCGGCATGGTATAAGCGCTCAAATCGAGCGGGTCGGCAAAAGTGAGCTTGCCGGCGGCCAAATCGGCGCGGTATTTATCGGCGGTAACATGGCGGCCATCGGCATCAATCACGCACAGGCGGTCGATATTTTGGCGCTCGAGCGCCACGGTTTGGCCGGCTGCAAACGCGCTGCCAATGGCCTGCTTGTGCTTGTTGCCAATCACAATCATGTCGCCTTTGCGGTAGATGGGCACACGGCCATCGGGCGGCAGGCGCACCGAATCGATACCGATAATGCTGCTATCGAGCGGGATATAGCTCTGCGTGACCACATTAAAGCGCAGGCTCTCGGGGACAAAAGGCTCCTCGCCCACCACCTCAAAAAAGCCTGTTTCGGTGTCGATGCTGCCCGTAAAGTCGCCGCTCAATTGCTCATCCGCCCCCGCTGCGGCTTGCAGCGTGGTGCCGGTTTGGGCATACACGGTAAAGCTTTGCGGCTTAATCGGCGCGGCTGGGGTGCGGCCGTAATATTGCTTGATGACCATATCGGCGTTGGTGTAGATGCCGGCCACGATGTTGATTGTGTGGCCGCTCAAGGCCGCATCGGCAAACACAAGCTCACCGGCGGCCGAGATTGTGCCCACCGCCGTGCCGTTGCCGGTTTGGTAGTCGATATTTTTATAGAGCGTGCCGCCGCGCTCATAAAGCCGCGTGCCGCCCACGTCTAAAATCCAGCTGTTAAAAATCACCTTGCGCGGATAGGGCACGCCCGCCAGCACATCGACCGCGTAATCGCTGCTTGATATGGTTTTGCTGTAGTCTCCAAGGCTGTCGTTGAGGCCGTCTGAAATAATGGTGTAAGTGGCTGTTTGTTTGACTTTAACGGCCAGCACGCGCGAGTGGTTGCTGCGGCTGTCTACCTTGGTAACGGTGATGGGCGTGGCACCGCTCACAATCTCCTCATCGCTAAACGACATATTGCGCCCTTGCCGCGCCAATGCCGCCTTGGGGATGCTAAACGTGCCGTTGCTTGTGTTGATGGTTGCGCCCGGAATCGGCTTGCCGTCGAGCATAAAAACACCGTCATCGTAAACATAGATGTCGAGCAAAAAGCCCTCGTTGCTCATGGTTACATCGGTGCCAAAAAAATGTGTGTTGTTTTGCACATCCACCAAGGTGGCGCGCAAGGTGATCATGAGCAGGCCAAACAAATAATAATTGCTGTTAACGGTGCCGGTGATTAAATCGCCGTCGTCATTAATGGTTATGGTCCCGACGCGCGGCTTGACAAGGCCGCTCACTCGGCCAAAAACGGCTTTGCCATCAGCCTTATACTCAATCGGCTTTGCGCCGCTAAGCTTGATTTTGCCGCTAAAGTAATCCACCACGCCGGCCACATCGCCGCTGATTTTGCCTTTGCCGTCGTCTTTTGCCGTTTTGGTTTGGCCATCGATAAAGGTTAATTTAAGGCTGCCGGGCTTTACCGGACTTTGCAGCTCAAGCGCCAAATCCACCGTTTTTTGAGCACCGGCGGCAGCCTCTACGCTGCCGGGCTCTGCGCCGCCCACCGCGCTAAACGCATCCAGCGGCGACCAGCCAATCACAATCTTGCTGCCCACATCAGGCAGCGCGGGCAGGCTGATCACGCACGAGCCGGCGCGGGTAACGCGGCCGCAGTTGTTGCCTGCCTCATCGCGCAGGATGTAGTCGCCGCTATCCTTAACAACATACCATTGCCCGCCGCTCAAAAACGACACCGCCACGCTGCCGTTGGCAGGCTTGGGCGAGAGCAAGGGCACCCACTCTGTGCCTTGGTTGGTGTCATCGATGCTGATAATGGCGGTGTAGTTGGCCGCGCTCACATAAGTGGCGGGCACGCCGTAAACGGTAAACGAGGCCATCGAACGGGTGTTGATAATCACGCCGTCGGTGTAGCTCACCGGCAGGCGCACGCCGCTGGGGCTCACGAGCGCGCCCATGCCGTTGTCGGTGTAGCCCGCCAGCTCCACGCTGCCCGGCAGCACCGAGGTGTGCAGATAGATATTGCCCGCCCATGCCTCTCTGGTGGTGGCCATCACTTGGCGCGGCGCGGCCTCAATCCACGCGCCCGCGCCTACGGGGTATTGGTCGGCCCATGCCGTCTCCACCGTGCTGGTGGGCACGAGTTTTTCAAAAATCGTGTCCACCCGCAGCTCGGCATCGCCCTTGCTCAAAGCCGCCACCAGCGGGCGCACACCGAAATAGCTGGCGGTGTCGGCCACTTGCGTTTCCAGCAGCCGCGCTTGGGCGGCGGCATAGCGGATGTCGGGATACTCAATGCCCTTAAAATCGTAAAGCAGCGCGTCGCTCACGGCCATGGTAACCACCCGCCGCTGAAACTCCTGCCCCTCTTTGGTCACAAACGTGCGCACAATGCTTTTAACGTCCATCACGCGGATATATTGGCTATAAGGCGCCACGTCCCGCACATCTTTAACGCTCAAGCAAAAGCGTTGCCCCACCACCGGCAAAGGCTCGTCAAGCCGCTGGTAAACCTGCACCAGGCGGCTGCCTTTGAGCTGCGTGCCTAAAAGCGTCATCGGGCTCTCGATGGTGGGCACGCTATAGGCCTCGATGCGCGGCATAATATCGGCGCGCATCTCGCCATAGTTGAGCGCTTTAAAGGCCAAAAAGCTCACATTTTTGGCTTGCGGCGGCTCGGCAATCACAAAATGCCCGCCATAGAGCGGCTCGGCATCGGCACGCAACACGGCGGGATAAACCAGCCGCGCGTCAAAGCTGCCCATGGTGCGGTCGACATCGCTCACGGGCGGGAAAAGCTCGTTGTCCTCACCGGTGAGCGGGGTGCCAATCATTTGGCCGCCGCCGTCGGGGGTGTCCGTGAGGCGCTGGCTGGGGTAGATTTGCAGGTCTTGCTGCGTTAAGCGGGTGGTTTTAGCCATGTTTTAAACTCGTTTTAAAAATCAAATCGTCATTAAATTAATCGTGGCGCGGTAGGGCTCGCCRTCRCGCTCGGGCGTGGTGTAGCGCACCGGCTCCACATTGCTCATGGCGCTCTCGTGCAGCCTAAAAATCACGTCAAACTCGCGCCCGTCATAATGSATCAGCTGCATCTCCAGCGCGGGGGTGTCGCTCCAATCGCGCAGCGTGAGCAGCGCGGCGCGGCTGTGCCACGCCCACTCGCCTGTAAGCGTGATGGGGCGGCCGTTGAGCTTTACCCCTTGCTGGATAACCAAGCCGCCCGACAGCGTGCGCTGCGGCGCCGCTTGAGCAATGCGTGACCARTCAAACTCATCMGCCCAATGCATATCCTGCGGCAGCAGCATCACGGCGGCGTTGTCTTTGCGTTTTAATTGCCAATAATCATTCATTTTTTCAGACGGCCTCTCTATTTTTGCCGCGCCACGGCATCGGTGAGCTGGTCAATCACCGCTTTGCCGGCGGCATTGACCACTTTTTGATCGCGCTCGGCCAGCATTTGCGCGAGCGTGTCGTTAAATTTGCCCACATCGCCGCCAAAATTGAGGCGGCTTAAATCAACATCGGGCAGCGGGTTGCCGCTGTTGCTGTTGCTGCTGCGGCTTGGTGCAGGCGCTTGCGCGGCTTTTTTGGCATCAGCGGCGGCCTCTGCMCGCTCTTTTTCGCGCTGCTCTTTTTGCTTGGTATAGATTTGGTTTTGCAGGCTCATCGCGCGGTTATATTCTGCGGCTGCCTCGTGCTGATGCCTGGCCGATGCTTGGGCGGCTTTGGCCTGCAAATCAGCTATCTTTTTTTGATGCTCAAGCTGATGGCCCATCTCATCGTTGCCGTTGAGCGCGGCCAGCTCGGCCTCAAGCGATTGGCGCACGCCAACGGCCTCGTCTTTGAGCTCGACAAGCTTAGCCTTGGCTGCGTCAATGCTGGCATTAAGCGTTTTAAGAGTAGCTTGATCGAGCTTGCCGACGGCCTCACCGGCAATAAGCGCAGCACGCGTAATCTGCATCGCACTAAGCGTGCCGCTTGATATTGCTTGATTAAGCTCCTCAATTGCTTGTCGCCCCTCAACAATTGGCTTGATAAATTCTTGTTTTCGGCTGGCTAGGATGCGCTGCGCCTGAAACCAGTCCATCCCGTCATGCACAGCACCGCGCATGGCTTTGGAGTAAGCAATAAACTCCTCTTTTGTCAGCTTGGTGACACCATAAAGCTTGGTATTTGCCTGATGCAGCTGTGTTATCGTGCGCGTACCCTCGCTGGCGGCGCCAGATGCCGATTGATTGGCCTTGGTCGCATCTGCTGTTGCCGCCGCCGAGCGCTTGACCGATTCCTCGTAATTGTTGGCCTCGATGGTGGCTTTTTTGTGCGCATCAACGGCTTTGCGGCCCATCTCTGCGGCTTTGGCGGCAGCCTCA
>JAESRJ010000104.1 GCA_016764715.1 Kordiimonadaceae bacterium
ATGCCGTCGTGGCCCATGGCGATGCCGTCATCTACCGCAATGGTATTAAATTCTTTCGCTACCCCGCCTGCGGCCTCAATTTCGCGCGCAACCAATTGGCCTAGATCTTTCAGATGCACATGGCCCGGCACAAACTGGGTGAAGCTATTGACCACTGCAATAATCGGCTTGGAAAAGTCATCATCCTTCATACCTGTAGCACGCCACAAAGCGCGAGCACCCGCCATATTTCGGCCGTGTGTTGTTGTACGGGAACGGTATGTAGGCATTAGCGAAGCTCCAAACATTTTTAGCGATATCAATCAGTCTTATTCTGGCTGGACATTACAGAACCGGCGCAGGGTTGTCGATAATTATAATACAAAAAACACCGTATTATTGAAATAAAATTTCACAATCTTTCATGGACAATATTAGGTAGTTCAACTTACGTTGTCGCAAGTAGAATTAGAGGGTGAAGAATGACCTACATTGAGGCTGATAGTTATTTGGGCGACATAAGTTTTATGCGTGCGGGCCGGGCAGAAACGGCCGTCGGCGTTGATATCGCMGTTATCGGTATCCCGTACGATATGGGCACCACGGGCCGACCCGGTGCGCGCTTCGGCCCMCGKGCRGTGCGCGAGCAATCWCTTATTGTCGGCGAGTTTGAATGGGGCGTATGGCCCTGGACCTAYGATYTRCGCACCGCGCACACATTGCGCGATTTAGGCGATGTGTCTGGCTTCACCGCTTACCCTGAGCGCCTTTGCCCCATCGTTGAAGCTCGCGCAGACGAAATACTGGATGCAGGCGCATCGCTGTTTGCCATCGGCGGCGACCATTTTGTCAGCCTACCACTGTTGCGGGCTCACGCCAAAAAGCACGGCCCACTAGCGCTTATCCATTTTGACGCCCATTCTGACACATGGATACATGAAGACCTGAACCACGGCACCATGTTCTATCATGCGATCAAAGAAGGCCTGATAGACCCTGCAACTTCTGTTCACATAGGGCTGCGCACACCGAACCCAGATACGCACGGCATCCTGAATTTAGATGCAGATATGTGCCTAAATTCAAACGCTAAGGATATCGCCGAGAAAGTTCGCACGCGGGTGGGCGACGCCAAAGCCTACCTTACTTTTGATATTGATTTTCTTGACCCAGCCTATGCACCAGCCACAGGCACCCCCGTTTCCGGCGGGCCCTCGGTCGCTTTCGGGCGGCATGTGCTTCAGGCACTTTCGGGACTAAATATCGTTGGCGGCGACCAGGTAGAAGTATCCCCGCACTATGAAGGCCCCGGCCAAATTACTGCTGTGGCTGCTGCGACTTTAAGCGCCGATATTCTCTATCTGATCAGCGAAGCACGGCTGGCCAATAAAGGCTAGAAATCGCCGAAGCCACATTGGCCAATAGTAATCTTTATATATAGCGACAACCGTATCAGAAAAATGTAGCGTCCCCGACAGGTGGGCCTAAGAAATACACGGGGATTTTCATGAAACTATTCAGTTCGACTATGTTAGCAGCKGCWGTGCTTKTATCAGCCRCAYCAGCCGCRASWGSCAGTGAYGCAAGRCTATGCCATRTYGCTAACGCAGGCTTTATGATGGAAGCGGGCGGGCAAGCGGTGCTTGTGGACGCAGTGATGCAGCGCGATGATTACAACGGATCTTTCGCGATCCCAAGCGCAGCCACGTTGAGCGCCCTTCACTACAGCAAGGATGCGTTCAAAAACGTTAAGCTAGCGCTGGTAACCCACCGTCACGGTGATCACTATGACGCGGCTGCAACGTTRAAGCATATTGAGAGCGATCCGCTCGTAGAATACATCATGCCGCCAGAGGCATATGRCCTGCTTAAAAACGCTGGGCTCAAGGAAGAAGACCAAAAGCGGGTACATTCTATATTGCCAGAATGGGAAAGCGCGCCAACCAAGGTGAAAGCTGGCGGTATTGACGTTGAAGTTTACCGTATTGATCACGGTAAAGGCGCACCGCAGAATATCGGCTACCGGGTTCACCTAGGCGGCAAAACCTTTTTCCACACCGGCGACAYCAATGCGTCCCTGCCTCGCCTTAAAGCGGCGGGCCTGGAAAAAACACCCGTTGATGTGCTGATGATACCCTTTTGGTACATACTTCAGGCACGCGACAATATTGAGGCGTCCTGGGATGTTGGCACCATCGTACCAACACATTATCAGCTCAACGAACAAGGATGGATGGACCAGTTTGGCGGCTTGGAAGGGCTKCGCACTGCATCAATGAAGGACTGGCCTAAAAGCCTACGGATCGATCAAGAACTTCAGTGTTCCGACGTAGAATAAAACTMTGACGCAAGATAAAGGACGGCACGAGATCAAACCCGCCGMTBTYCCCGCTACTGAYCTAYAGATAGCGCAACTGGCTTTGGCCCGTTGCGCTACTTTTTTAAATTACCAAGCCAGCTAGCCGTACTAGATCAAACGCCTGATTTGCAGTGATGTCGGCGCGGGCACTGCAAAAATCAGCCGGCCTTCCCCTTCCGTAAGCGGGAACATCGCCGTGGTGACATCCACTTCATATTCGCCGTGCGATCCAGGCATAATCCGGGCATACCCTGGCGTGCCAGCTTCGATAACGCCGCGCATCATATCCCGGCGAACGACGTAGCAGTCTGGCGTAGTGAAATCATGCAGATATTTCCCTTCTTTCCAACCGCCTGTCATTTCCGCGGCAGAACTGCCTTGCAGGAACAAATGGTACCGGTCAACGCCATCAATTATCTCCCGGCGGAATAGCATAAACCACTTCAATACAGCCGGAACATCTTTAGGGGAAAACATCGATTTATCCGGCACGCTGCCGCCGCCAATTTTATTCCAATATGCATTGAAGATTCCTGCTGGATGCTGAGCGTCCAGGTCGTTTTCCGTTARGGCGCTCAGAGGCGCGTCACAAATGGTCTCGAGCTCTTCACACCACTTGAATTCTGCGTTCATTTATYTACTGCCTGTTCTTGAACCCCATCCCGCAGATGTTGYCTTAAGATTGTGCTTAGTGATAWTGACCTAAGATAGTAATAAAGTAAATCAAACAAGTTTAGATTCAGTTAACTGTCAGTTAACCATAACACTCAAAAAACCATTATAGATACTATCCATAAATGAATAGCATTCAACTACAATTACTTGAGAGTTATTGCTAATTTTACTGTATTTAACCAAATTTTACTGTCGAAAGTGCGGCCACGCCTTAAATTAAACTACGCAGCTCAAGGGAGATCGGTGCAGGAACGACAAAAACCAGTTTTTGATCGCCTTCTGACAGAGGGAACATCCCTACTGTAACGTCCACTTCGTACTCACCTTGTGTGCTAATTTCTATACGGCCATAGAGTGGCTTCTCGGCCTCAAGGACAGCCCGCATCAAATCGCGGCGTGTTTCGTAGCAATATGAGGACGTGAATTCATGAAGATATTGGCCCTGGAGCAGCCCGTGGGTCATTTCAGCGGCAGAACTGCCCTGTAGGAACAAATGGTAGTTATCTACATCGCCGTCCATCTCGCGCCGAAACAGCATAAACCACTTCAACACAGACGGCACATCCATAGGCGCGAAGTCTGCCCGATCAGGCAAACCGCCGTCACCGATTTTTTCCCAGTATTTCAGAAACACCAAAGCAGGATGATTGCGATCAAGATCAGAGGCATCAAGGGGATTAACAGGCGCGTCACAAAGTGAATCGCACTTTTCAGACCACTTAAAACTTTCAGAATTCACGGGAAGTGCTCCAAACTACTATACTAAACCACATCTAACCCCGCACTTGTCATACGATGTCAGATACTGTGAAAAAAGCAATTCAATTTACTCTATCCTACAGCAAAACACACCTACTCTATACTGCACTTAAGGTACAGTAAGGGAAAGCACAGCAATTAACCCAAACGGGTTAACGCCTCRCCCAATTTAACAATCTGATCTTCAAGCGCTAATAGCTGCTCTTTTGCTTCGGCAACAACATGTGCTGGTGCCTTGGCGACAAACTTCTCGTTTCCTAAACGCCCTTTCAGTGCACCGGCTTCCTTTTGCAGTTTGTCAGCATTTTTCTGCAAACGGGCCATCTCGGCATCAATATCCATTAGATCTGCGAGCGGCAGGTAAACCGTAGCTTCACCAACCACCAGCTGCGCAGAGCCTTTGCTTTCTGCACTGTCAACCGTTTCAACTTTATCAAGCCGCGCCATGCGGCAAAGCATATCCTGCCACGCGACCAGCCGCTTGGCAGTGGTCTCAGAAGCGCCCACAACAAGTGCCGTGGCCTTCGCACCGGCGGGTAYATTCATTTCCGACCGTGTAGAGCGAACGTTAGTAATGAAACCAATTGCCCAGTTCACTTCGGCTTGTGCTTCAGCATCTGCAGCCCCAACCTTGGGCCATTCAGCCAGGATCAAGTCGTAAGCCCGGTTCTCCTTTGTGGCATGCCACAGCTCTTCTGTAATGAAAGGCATAAATGGATGCAGGGTAACCAAGATTTGGTCAAGCACCCAACCAGCAACAGCGCGTGTCTCGGCTTTTGCCGCTTCGTCTTCACCCCAAAATATTGGCTTGATCAGTTCCACATACCAGTCGCAGAACATACCCCACGTGAAATGATAAATCCCGTCAGCGGCCCCGTTAAAGCGGAACTCCTCAAAGGATTTAGTAACCGTACTAACAGCAGCGTATAGCTCGCTAATGATCCATTTATTAACAGCAAGCTCAGCAGTAGGCGCTTCAACCGAATTCGACCCCGCAATGCCGTTCATCTCGCAGAAACGCGACGCATTCCAAAGCTTGGTACCAAAATTCCGGTAGCCCTCTACGCGCTTCTCAGAAAGTCTGATATCCCTGCCCTGTGCTTCCATTGCAATAAGCGTGAAGCGGAGCGCGTCCGCGCCGTATTTCTCAATATAGTCTAGCGGGTCAACCACATTGCCCTTGGATTTGGACATTTTCGCACCTTTTTCGTCAAGAATAAGGGCATGGATATAGATATTTTTAAAGGGCACTTCACCCATAAAGTGGATGCCAGACATCATCATCCGAGCAACCCAGAAGAAGATAATGTCAAAGCCGGTGATCAGCGTTGTATTGGGATAATATTTGTCCAGTTCAGGCGTCTCGTTCGGCCAACCAATTGTACTGTACGGCCACATGGCGCTTGAGAACCAAGTATCGAGCACGTCAGGGTCTCGCGTCAGCTCAACGGCTTCGCCGAATTTGGCGGTTGCAGCAGCTTGCGCAGCTTCTTCCGTTGCTTCCACAAAAACGCTGCCGTCTGGCGCATACCATGCAGGGATCTGGTGCCCCCACCACAATTGGCGCGAAACACACCACGGTTGGATGTTGCGCATCCATTCGTAGTAAGTTTTTTCCCAGTTCTTCGGCACGAAATTTGACTTGCCGGTTTCAACGGCCTCAATCGCGGGTTTCGCCAGTGTTTCAGCGTCCACATACCACTGGTCAGTCAGCATAGGCTCAATCTCCACGCCAGACCGGTCCCCAATAGGCTGCGCGATAACTTTCTCTTCAACGCCGCGGTAAAAACCAAGCTCTTCAATTTCTTTGAGAACCATTTTCCGTGCTTCAAGTCGGTCAACACCAGCATACCGCTCGGGAACGTTATTCTCAGGAGTCGAAATCATCGCCGCCGCGTCGTCCAAAAGCTTGATAAGCGGAATATCGTTACGTTTCGCTACTTCGAAATCGTTAAAATCATGTGCGCCGGTGATTTTAACCGCGCCAGAGCCAAATTCAGGATCAGGGTATTCGTCAGCAATGATCGGGATAAGGCGATCAGCAATTGGCAGCCGAACCATTTTACCGATGAGTTTTTTATACCGCTCGTCAGAAGGATGCACAGCAACAGCGCCGTCACCCAGCATGGTTTCCGGGCGCGTGGTTGCAATCACGATTTCTGATACGCCGTCCACAGGACCGTCCGCCAGCGGAT
>JAESRJ010000105.1 GCA_016764715.1 Kordiimonadaceae bacterium
CGCGAAGCAATAACTGACCCTTCAAATTACCGCTCAGATAGCCACCTGAACTCGTGGGCGACCAAAGCGGGCCTCATCGGCATCTGCGGAATTGATACACGCAAGCTAACCCGCTATATCCGCGAAAACGGCGCGCCGAACGGTGTAATTGCCCACAGCGCTGCGGGTAAATTTGATATTGCAGCCCTTGTGGCACACGCCAAAGAATGGCCGGGCTTAGAGGGCATGGACCTCGCCAAATCCGTTACCTGCGCCGCCCCTAAAGAGTGGACTGGCGCGCGCTGGAGCATTGGCGAAGGTTTCGCTGAAACCGGTGACACCAAAGCCCATGTCGTCGCTGTTGATTACGGTGCCAAAGACAATATCCTCCGCTGCCTAACGGCAACCGGTGCCCGCGTAACACTGGTGCCCGCCACCGCAAGTTACGATGAGATCATGGCTTACAAGCCAGACGGTATTTTCCTATCAAACGGCCCGGGTGACCCAGCCGCAACCGGCGAATATGCTTTGCCTGTTGTCCATCAGTTGATCGAAAGCGGCGTGCCCATTTTCGGCATTTGCCTCGGCCACCAGCTGCTTGCTATCGCGTTTGGCGGCAAAACTTACAAAATGCATCAGGGCCACCGCGGAGCAAACCACCCGGTTCAGGACCTGCGCACCATGAAGGTCGAGATCACGAGCATGAACCACGGCTTCAGTGTGGACGGTGATAGCCTGCCAGACGACGTTGAGATCAGCCACATTTCGCTGTTCGACAAAACTGTGTGCGGTATCCAACACAAAACCAAGCCTATCTTCAGCGTACAGCAGCACCCAGAGGCCTCACCCGGCCCGCAAGATAGTTTCTATTTATTCGAGCAATTTATGGAAATGATGCTTCACCATAAAGTGACTAAGTAAACGCCACGTTTCTACCCTATTACCTGATAGAGTAATTTTATACTGCACTGTAAGCGCAAGATAAAAATCGCCGGTGCTGCGAAATCACCTTCGCGCTCAAATCAGGGAGAAGCACAGTGAACAGAGTAAAACTTACGGGTATAGTTACGGGCATAGCCTTGGCCGCAGCGCTTACAACGACAGCCAATGCCCAGTCATACGACGAACGGGACGGGTATTATATTTCGGCTTTCACCGGCCTGAACTTCCAAAATGCAGCAACCAGTACGCCGTCTAACGGTGGCAGCGCCGCGAATATTGGCACTGGCATTAACCTTTCCCCTGACAATGGTTTCGTTCTTGGTGGCTCAATTGGCTATAAATTCTCTTCTAATAGCTTTGCCGGCCTCCGAATTGAACTTGAGGCGAGTTACCGCGAGAATGACGTGGTCACTGGCCAGCTAGTGAGCTTGACAGGCGCAGATGCGACTACATTTGGCGGTGACACTTCGTCTCTCGCTGTAATGGCAAATATTTTATATGATTTTGACGACGTGTCTGACAGTTTCATTCCCTACATCGGCGTGGGCGCCGGACTTGCTGGTGTTGAAAGCGACGTAACGATTGAGCGCAACTTCACGGACCTATTTGTGGGGCCCAATAGCTTTCAATTTGGTGGGGCTACTCGGACAGAACTTGTTTATCAGGGCATTGTCGGCGTGACCATTCCCCTGTCGGATCGCTTTGACCTCTTTATAGACGGCCGCTATTATTCAGCACCTGGCGTTGACTTTGACKKGGKKGRKMAYSKSASRSCARSRASMRSATTNCRATNACCAAATATAATAATTATCAGGTACAGGCTGGAATCCGTTTGCGCTTTTAAGGGATTGCCGAACTCCCTGCGCCGCAGCCTCTCCGGCGCAGGGAGTTCGGCGTCGATACTTTGCCGCCTTAGCCAGCCGATCAAATAATTGTGTCAACTTTCCACCTTTGCTAAACTTACTTGTTGCCTATGATCATAACCATCAGGAAACTGGGTTCAATTTGGGTGAGAAATTTATCCGTAAATACCTCCCCTCAAAATCACAAACAACAGGTCGCACTAGCTTATTCGAGCTGCTATGCTTCCTTACGGTTGGTTGGTGACAATCACAATTCGGACACAAAATATGCCCAAAAAGGGCAAATCTTATATAAAAACTTTAATGAGACTACGGGGAGATGACAGTGACAAAGGGCTTTAAAGCAATTCTAAGTGCTTCGGCAATTATGGCAGCCGCGGCTTTACCAGTAGCAGCGCAGGCGGATGACCGCGACGGCCTATATATATCTGCATTTACAGGACTTTCCCTACAAAGCGACCAACAAAGCACGTCTGCAGGGCAAACGTTGGACATTGCGCTTGATAATGGTTTCGTCATTGGCGGGTCGATTGGTTATCAGCTTACCAGCACAGCGCTCGGTGCTTTACGGCTGGAGCTGGAAGCGTCTTACCGAGAAAATAATGTTGGCACCGGCACGTTCAGCACCGATCCAACCGCCGTATTCTCAGGCGACAATTCTTCTCTCAGTGTATTTGTTAATGGGCTYTATGATTTTGATCTGCTGTCTGACAGCTTCATCCCTTATGTTGGCCTTGGTTTTGGTTTTGGTGGTGTTGAATCCGACACTGTAATACAGTTAGCGGTGGAGCAAATTGGCTTTGGCGGCGCTACGCGCACTGAATTTCTGGTGCAGGCCATTGCTGGCGTAACCATTCCGATAAACGATACTTTCGATCTATTTGTTGATGGACGCTACTATATCGCACCAGGTGCCGATTTTGATCTTGTGGATACCTTAGGAAACGCGGCTAACAACTTCGACAGTTCGTATAAAACCATCCAGATACAAGCCGGATTGCGCTTTCGATTCTAGCGGGATTGCCGTTTTTCTGTTGGGGCAGAACATATGTATCTGTCCTAACTRGCAAACAGACCATCAGCTACTTTACACTCGCCGCGCCGGATCATATAGCGTCGGTCAATTTCTCCATAAGGCTCATCGTGCCACAGAACATTCTCTTTGTTTGCAGCCAAAATAGACTTCGCAGCCCAACAGCGGAAGCGATTTTCTCCGGCCGCGAAAAYTGGGAAGTCCGTTCAGTAGGAACAGACCAAACWGCCGCGCGCGCCATTACTGAGGCAGACGTAACGTGGGCARAYATCATCGTATYGATGGARYTGTGCCATAAATTACACATCCGCAAAACCTTCCCTAACGCCCTGAAGACACAGCGGTTGGTTTGTCTAGACATCCCCGATGAATATGATTTCATGGACGAGGCCCTTATCAAAATTCTCAATTACCGCGTCGCGCAATATCTTGATTTATAGGAACACCTCACCAATTGTCTAAAAATATCCTATTCATCTGCAGTCAGAACAAACTGCGCAGCCCAACAGCCGAGGCCGTTTTCGCAGGGCGTGAAGGCTGGGATGTGCGCTCTGCTGGCACGAACAATAATGCTGAAATTCCGCTCGGTGCAGATGATATCGAATGGGCGGACGTAATTTTTGTTATGGAGCAGGCTCACAAGAAGAAAGTTAAGCAACGCTTCCGCAGTGTGCTTAACGATAAGCGACTGATTTGCCTAGGTATTCCTGACGACTATGACTATATGGACGAAGAATTAGTAAAAATACTAAAATTCAGAGTCCCCAAGTTCATTGATTGAGGTATAAGACCTTTCAAGTGACGCCCGACATGACTGCCCGACATGACTTGAAAGAGACTCCCGCATGCCTAAACGCACCGATATCAACAGCATCCTGATCATAGGTGCTGGACCTATTGTCATAGGCCAAGCCTGTGAATTCGACTATTCCGGAACGCAAGCCTGCAAGGCGCTGAAGGAAGAAGGCTACAGGGTTATTCTGGTTAATTCGAACCCCGCCAGCATCATGACGGACCCAGACCTTGCGGACGCCACCTATATTGAGCCGATCACTGAGAAGGTGGTCGAGAAAATCATCCTCAAGGAAAAGCCTGATGCAGTGCTGCCCACAATGGGCGGGCAAACTGGACTGAACACMGCACTGGCCTTGGCGCAATCGGGTTTCCTTGAGAAACACGGCGTACAGCTGATTGGCGCGGACGCAGACGCCATTGATAAAGCGGARAACCGTAGCCGCTTCAATGACGCCATGGCTAAAATCGGGTTAGAGACCTGCCTCGGGAAAACAGCGAGTACGGTTGAAGAAGCCCTCGCCGTAGTCGACGAGATAACCGGCCTGCCCGCGATCATTCGGCCCAGCTTTACGCTTGGCGGCACCGGCGGCGGCATAGCCTATAACAAAGAAGAGTTTGTCGAGATCGTCACCAGGGGCCTCGATGCATCCCCAACAGACGAAGTGCTGGTTGAGGAAAGTATCCTCGGCTGGAAAGAGTATGAGATGGAAGTGGTGCGCGACCGCGCTGACAATTGCATCATCATCTGCTCGATCGAGAACGTGGACCCWATGGGCGTGCACACMGGCGATAGCATCACCGTAGCTCCGGCGCTTACGCTGACAGACAAAGAATATCAGATCATGCGCAACGCATCGATCGCAGTTCTCCGCGAGATCGGCGTAGAAACCGGCGGCTCCAACGTGCAATTCGCTGTGAACCCCAAAACCGGGCGCCTAATCGTTATTGAAATGAACCCGCGCGTAAGCCGCTCATCCGCGCTGGCATCGAAGGCCACAGGCTTCCCCATTGCCAAAATCGCCGCCAAGCTCGCTGTTGGTTACACGCTGGATGAGCTGYTGAACGATATCACCGGCGTTACCCCCGCATCGTTTGAGCCAACAATCGATTATGTTGTCACCAAAATCCCGCGCTTCACTTTTGAGAAATTCGCAGGCACTGAAGCCCTGCTTTCCACGTCAATGAAATCTGTCGGCGAAGTGATGGCTGTTGGCCGGAATTTTGCGGAAAGCCTGCAAAAGGCACTTCGGTCGATGGAAACAGGCCTTACCGGGCTCAATGAAGTTGAGTTTGATGACTATGTGCCGGGATCGGGCGACTTTTCGCCCATTCTGAATGACCTCAGCCACGCAAAGCCAGATAGGTTGCTGCGCGTTGCCCAAGCCATCCGCGAAGGCCTGAGCTTTGAGGACATCAATAGAGTATCCAACTTTGACCCTTGGTTCCTGGGCCAGTTCAAACAGGTGATTGAGGCAGAGGACCGGATGAAAGAAAGCGGCCTACCAAGCGATGCTCGTGATCTCCGCAAGCTGAAAATGCTCGGCTTCTCTGATGCCCGTCTTGCAGAACTTGCAGGCAGCAATGAGGCAACTGTCCGGCAGACACGGATCGACATGGATGTGACGCCCAGCTACAAACGCATCGATACGTGTGCAGCAGAGTTTGAAGCGACCACCCCTTACTACTATTCCACATATGAATCGCCCTACACCCAAATCCAAGCAGACGGTTCGTCAATACAAATAACCGATGACGAAATCCGCGTCACCGACAAAAAGAAAATCATCATCCTAGGCGGCGGGCCCAATCGCATCGGCCAAGGAATTGAGTTTGACTATTGCTGTGTGCATGCCGCTTTGGCGTTGCGCGAATCGGGCTTTGAAACCATTATGGTCAACTGCAACCCCGAAACCGTGTCCACCGATTTCGACACTTCCGACCGCCTCTATTTCGAGCCGCTCACGCTGGAAGACGTGCTCGAAATCGTGCGCACCGAAAACCCGTGGGGCGTGATTGTGCATTATGGCGGCCAAACTCCGCTCAAATTGGCCAACGCGCTGGTGGAAAACGGCGTGAACATTATCGGCACCTCCGCCGATTCGATTGATGCCGCCGAAGACCGCGAGCGCTTCCAGAAGCTGCTGCAGGACCTCGGCCTGCGCCAGCCGCCCAACCGTACCGCCCGTACCGAAGCCGACGCGCTGCAACTGGCGCAGGAAATCGGTTATCCGCTGGTGGTGCGCCCGTCCTACGTGCTGGGTGGCCGCGCCATGGAAATCGTCCACGAGCAGCGTGACCTGGAGC
>JAESRJ010000322.1 GCA_016764715.1 Kordiimonadaceae bacterium
GCTACCCAAGGGATTCCACTTTGGGTAGCGTCATTTCTCATCATCCTCTATCCAATGCTTCGGCTCTGCGACTAAAAAGGGCGAGGTTTAAAATCATGCATCATAATTGTGCATGTTTTCATATCTGAATCGGCGCATTGGGTAAAAATAGGGGTAGAGACTGCATTTCTACCGCTAGAAACTACACATTATCTTAAGCGATCTATTTTGGCACCAAGTTTGCACTAGCCAAGGGAACTCATTTAATAAAGGTGGCTTTCCAATGGATCAATCGTTAGAACTTCAATATGCCTTGGACACGTTTTACTTTCTTGTCTGTGGTGCTCTTGTGATGTGGATGGCCGCAGGCTTTGCGATGCTGGAAGCGGGCCTTGTTCGGTCCAAGAACGTGGCCGAAATATGCGTTAAAAACATCGCGCTTTACGGCATTGCCTGCATCATGTGGATGCTGATGGGTTATAACCTGATGTATTCCGGCGTTGACGGCGGTTATTACGGTGAGTTCTTCTCACTCTGGGCCCCAGACGACGCGGCGGCCCTTAAAGAGGGTGCAGAAATCACCGCTTCTGGATATTCAGCTGGATCAGACTTCTTCTTCCAGATGGTGTTTGTGGCGACCACTGCTTCTATCGTGTCTGGTACTGTTGCTGAACGCGTCAAACTCTTTCCTTTCCTCATCTTCACTGTGATCCTATCGGGCGTTATTTACCCAATTCAGGGCGCTTGGAAATGGGGCGGCGGCTGGCTTCAGGAAGCTGGCTTTCAGGATTTTGCTGGTTCAACTCTCGTTCACTCCACAGGTGGCTGGGCAGCGCTTGTAGGCGCGCTCATCCTGGGCCCACGCCTTGGCCGCTACGTTGGCGGACGCATCAAGCCAATGCCGGGCTCCAGCATGCCGCTTGCAACACTCGGCACGTTCATTCTGTGGATAGGTTGGTTCGGCTTTAACGGCGCCTCACAGCTTGCCCTAGGTACAATCAGCGACGCTGTTTCGGTATCCAACATCTTTGTAAATACCAATATGGCTGCTGCGGGCGGTACCATTGCTGCAGTGCTCACCACAAAGCTTCTGTATAAGAAAGTTGATCTGTCGATGGCCCTTAACGGTGCGCTTGCAGGCCTTGTTTCAATAACAGCCGAGCCTTTAACCCCGCTTCCCCTTGACGCRACYATGATCGGGGCAGTTGGCGGTGTGYTGGTTGTYTTAGNNNTMYCMTTGCTYNNGATAAAATGAAAATCGACGATGTCGTTGGCGCGATTTCTGTACACTTGGTCTGCGGTATATGGKGCACCWTGGCGGTTCCCTTCACCAACGGCGACGCAACATTCCTTACCCAGCTAACGGGCGTTGTTGCAATCGGTGCTTTCGTTGTTGGCTCTAGCGCCATTGCATGGGCAGGCCTGAAATATACTATCGGCATCCGCCTTAGCCCAGAAGAAGAAGAGCGCGGCTCTGATCTCGCTGAGCTTGGCATGGAAGCTTATCCGGARTTCGGAAAAGGCTCTCAAAAATTCTAACCCCAYTNTWACCCAYYGGGSTGGGTCAGYCACATACAYCATAAAAAATATAAGCGGTCCTTCCTGGGCGAAGGACCGCACCTCACCTTAGGGAAGTATTCCATGAAATTTTTCACCAAAACAATAGCGAGCRCGGCGCTTCTAAGCGCWTTGGYACTTGCGGCYCCATCAGYATCCGCRCAAGAYGCTGGTGGCCTTTCRGAAATCGACGTCAGCTTTAACGTCACAGGTGTTTCTGAGTACCGGTTCCGCGGRCTGTCGCTTTCAGATTTCGATCCTGCAGCCCAAGGCAGCGTAGAAGCTTCCCTTGGCGGCTTTACCGTTGGTGCCTGGGCTTCCAGCCTTTCAAACTCRGTCACCGGAGCTGATACCGAAATTGACCTGTACGGAAGCTACGGCTTYGACCTAGGGAATGGCTGGTCKGCAAACGTTGGCGGCACGGCTTATCTGTTCGCTGGCGGTAATGATCTRGATTATTACGAAATTAGCGCTGGATTTGGCTATGAGAACGAGGATTACTCTGCAGGYTTCGGCGTGGCTTACGTGCCAACACAAGACAATGCCGCAAACACAGATAACATCTATTTCTTYTCGGATGTTTCCTTCGGCGTTGCTGAAAACCTCTCTTTGTCTCTCCACGGCGGCTTTGAAGACGGCGCATTTGGCAACGATAAAGTCGATTGGTCCGTCATGGCCGAATATACTTTTAAGGCCGCAACTCTGAGTGTTGGCTACGTTGATACTAATCGCGGCGGTATTGGCAATGGCGCAATCGTTGGCGGCATTAGCGTCTCTTTCTAAGCTCCAACACATTATTTAACAATTGAAGACAGCCATTTTTGTGGCTGTTTTTTTTTCATTTCAGAGTTCCCTCATAAATTTACTGATACTTTTATCATTTACAGCATTCTTATTTGCTGTAGTGTAATTACTTGACTGAGGAGTCTAGTATTAAATTCACCTGGGAGAGCACTATGGCCATTGATCCGCTTTATGTTACTGCACTGGAAGACACGCACTGGACTGTTCCTCAAGACTATGAAACCCTGTTTGAATGGAACTATAGTGACGACAGGAAAGACCTTCTAGGCCTGTACGCTAAGGGWAAATCAGCTCAGTGGGACACCGACGAACGTCTTGACTGGTCCCATGAACTGGATCCAGACAACCCGCTCGGCCTCCCTATCGAACTTTTCCCGCTTTACGGCGCTGATTTCTTCATGAAAATGTCCAAGAAAGAACAGGGTGAAGCTGTTCGTCACCAAGCTGCATGGGCGAATTCCCAATTTCTGCACGGCGAACAAGGTGCGCTGATTTGTACGGCMAAAATTGTTCAGAATGTGCCTGATATGGAAGCAAAGTTTTACGCTTCCACCCAAGTGATGGRCGAAGCCCGTCATGTTGAGACCTATAAAAAACTTGTTGAAAAAATTGGGGTCGCCTATCCCATCACCCAGCCTCTAAAAACACTGCTGGATCAGGTTTTGAGCGATGGCCGCTGGGATATGACCTACCTCGGCATGCARGTWGTSATCGAAGGCYTGGCGCTCGCCGCCTTTGCCAATATCCGTGATCATGCAAAGGACCCACTAGTAGCAGCAGCCAACGCGTATGTAATGCAAGATGAAGCCCGCCACGTTGCTTTCGGGCGCATTGCGCTTCGGGAATATTACCCCGAACTTACGCAGCATGAGCGCGATGAACGCGAAGAGTTTCTAATCGAAGCCTGCTACCTGATGCGCGACCGTTTCAAGAGCACGGAAGTTTGGGAAACCTTGGGGTATCCGCTAAAGGAATGTCACGATTTTGTGGAGAACAGCCAGGGCATGCAGATGTTCCGCACCAACCTGTTCAGCCGCATCGTYCCTATTGTRAAAGACATTGGCCTTTGGGGTGACAAAATCCAGAACGCSTACGGCGATATGGGTATTCTTGGTTTTGGCAACATCAACATTGATGAGATGCAAGCCAATGACCTGGCCGTGGCCGATGAGCATGACCGCAAACATTATGTSGACAGYACGATTGCAAGCGGTCGTAACGCTGCAGAGTAAGCACTAAAATCCGCACACTGCGATGAGGCCATCTTCCCCAAGGTGGCCTTTTTTGCTTTTGCCTCTGCGGCGCGTTAGGCTCCTTCTAACCAAGAAGGGCATAAGGCACACCGTTGGCAACCGAACAGACACCTAAATATTGGCGTGAGAAGCTAACTACGCTGCAGCAAGAACTATTGGCGCTKGAACAAGCGGCGCGTGMACACCGCGGCACGGTGGAGCTTGACCAGCAAAAAGTGGGCCGGCTATCTCGCATGGACGCACTGCAAGCCCGCGCCATGGAAGACGCCATTGCCGCACGCCGTAAACAAGCCCTCCTCCGCATCAACGGTGCGTTCGAGCGCCTTGATGAAGACGMATTTGGATATTGCCTGGAATGCGGAGAARATGTTGCTGAAAGGCGGCTGGAGTTTGATCCAACCAGCCTTTATTGCATTGAGTGTAGTACGGGGAAAACTTAGGCAAGCCGCTAGGTCCGTTTTGCTTTCCCGCTGTCAATGRCSTCCTGAATGGACCTGATGCTCGCCTTAACCTCATCAACCAGGCTTGTGCATAGCAGATTAACTTTATCCCCTACCCCAACCGAGACATCATCCGTTAGAGCCACCAAATTGTCTGCGACAGCTTCTGCTTGTTTCACTTCAGCAACCAGCAAGTCCATTTCGCTYAGCGAGCTGGCGTTACAATCCTCAGCGTCTGTCGTCGCCGTTTGAATGGAACCACTTACAATTGCTTGATTGCTGGCATTTGTAGCAATCTGCTTTGAATGCTCTGACATTTCAACGATGGTTTTACTTACATCCTGGGTGGTTGTAGCCACTTCAGCAGCCGCGTCCTGCATTTCAGAAATATGATGAGAGATCTGCGCCGTGGCATCAGCTGTCTGGCCGGCCAAAGATTTAACTTCAGCTGCCACCACAGCAAACCCTGCGCCCGCAGCCCCAGCGCGCGCAGCTTCGATTGTCGCATTTAGCGCTAGCATATTGGTTTGACCAGCAATCCCTTTAATCATTTCAATAACCTGATCAATCTCGAGCGTCGCAGCACTTAACTTTTCCACGCGCTGSGTCGCGTTCCCAACAAGGGCCAAGCCGTCCCCGGAAATTTGCTGAGAATGGTCAACATTGTCCATAATCTCCTGTTCAATGGCTCTTAACTCGCCCAGCGAACTATTGACGTTCGTGATGCTGGTACTTGACCGCCGTGTAGCGTCAGAAACAGTAACACTGTGCGTATTTATGACCTGCGAGGCGGCTTTCATCTGCTTACTGGCATCAACCAAGCTGGCCACGCTTTGTGCAACATTGACCTTCAATTCTTCTAGTTGTCGGCTAATAGACCCAGCGAGCGTTGAAATGATTTTCTGTATTCTATTTTGCCGCTGAACTTCACGCGACAATTCGGCTTCCATCTCAATCGAGTCTTTTACTGCCTGTTTCTGTTCTGCGTCAGACTTTGCCTTCCGTTCATCAGCGTCTTTCCGGTGCGCTAGCTCGGTGGTTTCGCGCGCTTCCAGAACAGCATCTCGAAACTGTTTAATCGCCAACGCCATATCATGCAGTTCGTCCCGCCTTCGCATGCCAGGGATATGAACCTCCATATCCCCYGCMGCCATYGCYTTCATRGCYGAAGAAACCCGGCGAATTGGAACGGTTTGGCTGCGAGACAAATAGACCGATAAGAAAATCGCCACCAGCAAACCAACAGCCATTGCAGCCATCATGTAAAACTGCCGGTCAGCAACTTTTTGCTTCACKYCTYCKNTSARSANGWAACMRWSNGCCKCWKTRACTTCTKRYWYAKCMWGAAACAGCGTATCAAGCTCAGCAATGGTCCGCTTCAGCTCAACCTGCAAAGTATCGTCGCCCTCCAAGTATGCTTTGGCGATAGTGTTAAATTTAGAAACAGCGACGGTAATCTCAGCGACCTTAGCTCGCCCCTCGTTGCTCATCGCGCGCTCATCTACAATGGATAAATTGTCTTCCAGGTCAAAAATTGCATCCTCCAAAGTACCCAAAACTGTTGTTTTGTGCGCTTCTGGCATGCTGTTTGTAGCGACTAAATCCAGCTCTGATTTAACGGTGAGAAAAACCGTATAAGACTGGGCAACAAAATTAATAGATTGAAGAGGTTTTTCATAAACCTCGTTTGAAAATTCGCCCACCACACTAAGTTGGCGGACACTATAAAATCCTTGCAGAACCAATATGCCTGCAAGGAGCGCCAATACAGCCCAAATTCGGTAGGCTACAGAGGGTTTAAAGTCGGCACGATGATTGTGAGAGGCCCCGGCCAGAATTCCTCGCATAATTTAACTGCGAGTGTATCCAG
>JAESRJ010000323.1 GCA_016764715.1 Kordiimonadaceae bacterium
CGTCGTCGTCGTCGTCGTCGTCATCGTCGTCGTTGTTGTTGTTGATGTTGTTGTTGTTGTTGGGGGTGCTTCTTGTTGTTGTTGTGGCTGACCCTYGCYGCTGCTGCTGCTGTTGTCGCTGTTGGCCACGCGTGCGAGGGACGGTGGRRRCGGCGGAAGCAGTAGYNNNGGACGCAAGGGGGGAAGTAGAAGAAGAAGCAGACGAAACAGAAACGGACGACGGAGCGAAAAGTTGTTGAGTGGACAGAAAAGACACGTCAATACCTGCTGCGATGAGGCGGGCCTCCACGGAGAGAAGGAACATGGAGTAGCCCGCATCCTCACCCGCAAACGGAGTAATCCCTTTCGGGGACAGAGACAGAGCAAGGCTCATAACCTATTGAGGTTTGGAAGTGGTGGTGTGTTTGTTTAATCAGAGGAGAAACGAAACAAAGAGAGAAAACCAGCAGAGGTGTGTGTGAAAACCAAACAGAAGAAAAGTGACGATGTCTCTGCGCGGTTTSGATCCAGCTGGCGACATGCGTCGAATGTTAKGAAAGATCAAAGNTGTCAAARGTGWCAAAAGTGACAAACGCCGAATTTTAGGAAAGGCAGAAAACTACTTTCGCTCACAAGTCCGAAGCATTTCCTGTCCTCTACTTTGTGGGTTTACCTGGGTGTAAGAAAGGCCTATGTGTAACATAGAGGGAAATGGTCGGTTTGTGTTCGGGTTTGTTTCACTACAACCACAAGGGAATGAGGTGGAACACAGACATGGTCGGCATGTCAACACCCCCCTGCACTGAGTTACCTGCRGTTGTGCRAACATACCTTTGGTTGCCCTTTGTACCAGTTTGAACTAATCTCGGAAGATCATGTTGCTGAACTGAACAGTCTTGGGCTTGCCGAGGATCTTGGTGAGCAAGTCTGCCACCATGAGATCCGTCTGGCAATATCTCACCAGTACCGTGCCGTCACCCACACATTGGCGTATGAAGTGGTAGCGAACACGGATGTGGCGCATGCGCGTTGCCGAACGATTTGCAACGTGAAGTGCTGGCTGATTGTCTGTGAGCACGAGAGTTGGGCGGGTGAACAGATCACCAAACAACTCCTCAAGCARYTGCCTGATGAAGATTGTTTCCTGCGCGGTGGCAGACATCGCCATGTACTCCGCGTCAGCCGATGCGAGCGCAACTGTCGCTTGCAACTTGGAGTTCCACGAAACGGGGCCACCACTGCGGAAGATGATGTAGCCTGTTCGGGAACGGGATGTTGTCATGTCTGCTGCGTAGGATGCATCGGAGTAGGCAAAGAGGTGCGACGGGACGGACCCGTCGTACTTGATGCGGTACTGRATGGTGCCCTTGATGTAGCGGAGMAGGTGCTTCGCGTGCGWCCAGTGCTCCATGGTGAAGTTCTTCATGTGGCGGCAGAGCATGCTCACACCGGTGGAGATGTCTGGACGTGTCATCGTTGCAGCGTACAGGAGTGAGCCCATGAGGGCCCTGAACGGGACGTCGGGAGGTGTGTAGCTGTCACTGAGGGACGGCATCTCGTCGACGTACCCGGTGGCAAGTGGGGTGCCCACATGCTTGCAGTCAACCATGCCGAARCTCTCCAACACGTTGCGGAGGTAGTGTTCTTGGCTGAGGGTGAGTGTTCTGGCCGTGCGATCGTAGACGATCTTCACACCGAGGCACAGGTCAGGGTCACCGAGGTCCTTCATCTTGAAGCGAGAGCTGATCTTCGCTTTGAAGTCCGCCATGACGGATGAGTCGTCGGCGAAGATGAGCAGGTCATCAACGTACACCGCAACCCACAAGTAGCCGATGGTGCAACGCCTGTGGTAGATGCACGAGTCCGACTCYGTGCGTTGGAGCCCTTCGCCGCTGAGCCATTCGTGGAGACACTCGTTCCACAGCCGTGGGCTTTGCTTCAAACCGTAGAGACCACGCTTCAAGGACAGCACGCAGTCGTCTGGGAAGAAGAACAAGTCAGGCACGGACGGTGGCTCGACGAAAATGGTGTGGTCGATGGGTGCGTTGAGGAAAGCCGTGGCGACATCCATCTGCTGGATGTGCATGCCACGGGCTGTTGCTGTYGCAAGAAGAGTGCGGATGGAGGTGCTGTACGCCGTGGGCGCAAACGTCTCGGAGTAGTCGATGCCCTTCTTCTGGGAGAAGCCCTTCGCCACCCACCGCGCTTTGTACYWRAYSWYRMKWCCCTTGTCGTCGCGTTTCTTGCGGAAGATGAACATGGACCTGATTGGCTTCGTTCCTCTTGGCAAGTCACTGCGGAGAACGACTTCGTACACGTCGTTCTGGACCATGGCCGYCAACTCGGTGCGGATCGCCTCACGCCACTCGCTTGCATCTGGTGATGCCAGTGCTGCTGCAAGGGACGACGGGTCGCCGGTTGCTGCGTTGCTTGCMGGTGCGTTGAGCGATGACTCTGGCGCTGCGGTGTCGATGGTGGTGTTGACAGGTAGAGCCGTAGTTGTGTTCCCCCCCGTACCTGTGACACCGTCACCGTCACCGTCGCTGTCGTCCATGGTGAGCGGGTCAACACCGTCAGGAATGTCCACGACCGTGTCGGTGGAAAACCAACCGTGGGAATTGCTGCTGACTCCGTGTTGAGAGTGCGGTTGAGGTGGCGGAGTGATCGGTGCAGAAGACGGAGGCGAAGGCGTTGACGTTGCGCCGATCGGTGCCGTTCGCTTCGGACGCTTCAGCGTCAGCTCCACACTGGTGTCTTCGCCGTTTCCAACCGTACAAAGTTGCTGCCGACGCTCTTCTTCCTCCGCTGCGGTGCCAAAGCGAACRTGGATGGATGTCACGACGCGCTGCGTGTCGGGGAAGAAGATGCGGTGGGCCTGGTCTTCTTCGGAGAAGCCGACGTAGATGCCCTTGCGCGCGCGGGGGTCCAGTTTCCTACGGTGAGTCTTCTCAACGTGGACGTAGGCAGGAGCCCCGAACTTTTGGAGTCGATCCACAGTGGCGATCTGTCGGCCGAGAAGGCATTCGGATGGTGATGGTCCACCGCGGTGAGGAGAGATGTTGTACAGCAGTGTCGCGTGGAGGACTGCGTGGCCCCAGAAGGAGCTGTCCAACGATGATGCGAAGAGAAGCGCCCGCGTTGTGTTGAACAGCGTGCGGAACAGTCGCTCCACCGCACCGTTCTTCGCCTGCGTGTGTGGRGGTGAGAAGCGTTGCTTCATGCTGAAGTCGAAGACAGTGTCACGGAACTCGGCGGACTTGAACACCGCGTCTGAGTCCGTCTGGAGTGTGGTGCCACGAAGTCCATTTACTACGTGACGGTGCCGGCGGAGCTGGRCCAAGSMWGCYGCTGCGTCGCTCTTCCTCTTSAGCAGGTACGTCCAGGCGAACCTSGTGTTGTCATCWATGAAGGTGAGGGCAAACCTGAAKCCTCCTCCTCCAGCAGTAGTGACTTCCAGKGGTCCSGCCATGTCAGCGTAGAGCAGCTGGCAAGGTGGCGCGGTTCGTGCGGCKGAGGTCTTCGGCACGGACATCCTCGTGCTTTTCGCCATCTCGCAGGGGCCGCAGTCCACTGTTCCYGTTGTCGCACTGTCATTCTGCGAGAGAATGGCACGGACATCCTTGTCGTTGCGGTGGCCAAGGCGGTCGTGTTGCTCCGTGGTGACTGCMGGTGCAGTTGATGCGGAGAGTGCAGCGCGCTGTGTGTTCACAACCGTGCGGAGGAGGATGTGTCCGTTGGGTGCGCGCACAAGACGCACGGACCAGTGTGGGAAGTTGATGGTGGCTTCCTTGCTGATGATGACTTCGTTGCCTGTTGCTTCGCCTTCGCGGTTGTGYGTCACCAGTCCCAGGGCAAGAAGGTTGTAGCTGATGCCGGGGACSAGGAGCACGTTGCGCAGGCTGATGGTRCCGRTGTGGCCGWKTGTGCTGCGAACAGTGAGCCGGACTGTGCCWGTGCCAGCAACCTTGAGCGATTGCTGGTTGGCAATGACGACTTGCTGTTGCTGCTGCTGGTGGTCACCTGCAGCGAAAGAGGTGAAGTCGCAGAAGAGGGAGCGGTCGCCGGTGATGTGGGCCGTTGCCCCCGTGTCGGCGATCCAGTCTCCGTCGGCTGTGGCAAGTGTGCCATCCACAGACAGCACGAAGATTTCGTGCATGCCGTTGCTGTTGCTGATGGAAGAGGCACCATCCGTGTTGCGGTTGTAGGTGCTGGTGCTTCGGCTGTTGCTGCTGCTGTTGCTGCTGCTGTTGCTGAAGGACCTCTTCCCACCTTTGTACCTACCGCTCNNNTTGTTGTTGTTGTTGCTGCCGCTGTTGTTGTTGCTGCCATTGTTGCTTCTGTTGCTTCTCAGGGTCTCGATGATGTCATCGACGTTGATGAGACGGTGCTTCTTGGCAGCACTGAGTTTGAAACAGACCTGTGCGCAGTGTCCTTTGAAGTTGCAGAAGGAGCAGGTCAGCTTGTCCTTGGGAGGGCAGCATCCCCCACGACTCGTTGTCGCGTAGGTGTTGCTGYTGCCCCCTGTGTTGTTGCTGCTGCTGCTGCTGTTGTTGTTGAAGAACAAGGCAGTGGCRGTTGTTGATGATGANNNCGAAGCSCGGTGGTTGAGGCGTCGYTCYTCCTCSAGRAGCGCTGCTGTGATCCTGGCGAACGATGGMCGTTGCTGCTGTTGATCGAGGAAGCGCATGGTGAGGTCGAACTTSTCTGGGACAGTGCTTCGGACGAGGAGCCAGAGGTCCTCGAGGTTCACCTCCACGCCGCACCTGGAGAGCTGCGATGTGGTTTTGTTGATGCTGTTGGTGAAGCTGTCAACGTCGTCTGTGGTCCTCCACTCTGTGTTGCGAAGCTGCAGTTGGAGGCGGTTGACGAAGTCCTTGCCGGCCGGCACGTAGCGTTGCTGGAGACGCTGCAGGGCCATCACCCCTGAGCGGGAGGGGTTGTTGGCGATGATGAGCTGCAGCGGGTTGCCCTGAAGGATGGGGAGGATGAAGGCAAAGATGGCGGCATCCACTTGGCGGTTGAGGGGGTTGATGGCGCCAGAAGGAGTTGTTGCTGTTGTTGTCGTGGACACAGAAACCGGTGCTGCGTTGCCTTCGTCTTCGTCGTCGTCGTCGTCNNNGTTGTTGTTGTTGTTGTTGTTGTTGCTGTTGTTGTTGGGGGTGCTTCTTGTTGTTGTTGTGGCTGACCCYCGCTGCTGCTGCTGCTGYTGYYGYTGTYGSYSWYGSSYRCGMGKGNCGRKGGANGGYGGMGGCGGCGGAAGCAGTAGCGGACGCAAGGGGGGAAGTAGAAGAAGAAGCAGACGAAACAGAAACGGACGACGGAGCGAAAAGTTGTTGAGTGGACAGAAAAGACACGTCAATACCTGCTGCGATGAGGCGGGCCTCCACGGAGAGAAGGAACATGGAGTAGCCCGCATCCTCACCCGCAAACGGAGTAATCCCTTTCGGGGACAGAGACAGAGCAAGGCTCATAACCTATTGAGTTTTGGAAGTGGTGGTGTGTTTGTTTAATCAGAGGAGAAACGAAACAAAGAGAGAAAACCAGCAGAGGTGTGTGTGAAAACCAAACAGAAGAAAAGTGACGATGTCTCTGCGCGGTTTCGATCCAGCTGGCGACATGCGTCGAATGTTATGAAAGATCAAAGCTGTCAAAGGTGTCAAAAGTGACAAACGCCGAATTTTAGGAAAGGCAGAAAACTACTTTCGCTCACAAGTCCGAAGCATTTCCTGTCCTCTACTTTGTGGGTTTACCTGGGAGTAAGAAAGGCCTATGTGTAACATAGAGGGAAATGGTCGGTTTGTGTTCGGGTTTGTTTCACTACAACCACAAGGGAATGAGGTGGAACACAGACATGGTCGGCATGTCAACACCTTGTTCTTCAACAACAACAGCAGCAGCAGCAGCA
>JAESRJ010000324.1 GCA_016764715.1 Kordiimonadaceae bacterium
GGTGCGGATGGCCTGTCCGATAGCATCCAGCCAGCTTCAGCGATCAAGGAAAAAAACGGTTTCCACAAAGGTGGACCCTCCGCTTTACGCAGTCGCTTTACCTTGACCGCAGCTGTCTTCCTGCAATCGGGGCCTTAATCCACCCCCTCTTACGGGGGTTTTTAATGTCGAAGAAAAGGGTACAGCCATGACAAATCCAACAGCCGTAACACTGCCATTAAACCAGCTTGTAGTTGATGCTATGAACATGCGCCAAGAACATACTAACGAAAGCGTAAAAGACCTTGCTGCAAACATCAATCACGGGAAACTTCATGTTCCAATATTGGTGCGTAAAGTTGAAGGCGGCAAATTTGGAGTGATCGCAGGAGGCCGCCGATTGCTAGCCCTTCAATTACTTGCCGAGGCCAACGATATAGAAGCAAACCACCCCGTGCCTGTACTCTTTTTTGAGGGCTCTGACGAAGAAGCATATGAGGCCAGTTATGCCGAAAACCATCACCGTAAAGATATGAACGAAGCCGAGCAAATTCTYGCAGCCGGAAAAATGCATAACGGCGGAGCAGGTTTAAGCGTGGCGGAAATCGCATCGCGGTACGCCGTGAGTGAAAAACGAGTGCGGGCCTATATCTCCCTTGCAGATTTGCCTGCGGATGCTATCGAAGCATTCAAAAACAACGATATTACCCTGACACGGATGTCATTGCTCGCTAACTGCGCTAATCGTGACCGTGTAGTCGAAGCATTAAGCAAGATGGACGAGTTTCATTATTGCGATGCTTTACGGGATTTTTTGTTCAGCACAGAAAACACCCCTACAGATACAATCGTAAAATTTGTGGGCTTGAAGGCTTACAAAAAAGACGGAGGTACAACACGAGAAGACCTGTTTAYCAAGGAAGACGATGTTATTCTTGAAGACGGGGCGCTTCTCTGCACTTTGGCTGATGCCAAGCTTCAAAAGAAAGCGGACAAATACGCGGCTGATGGTTGGAAAAACGTCGAAATCCAAACGGCGGCGAAAGGTAGCTTGAGCAGCTACAGCAGCAACCAGGCGGTGATGCACCAGAACCCACTTCCAAAGAAAGAACAAACCGAAGTGGACAAAATAGAGGCTGGCGGTACGGAATTAAAACAGCGTGCCGACGATTTATACAGCGAAGGCGAATGGAGCGAATATTACGACCTTAACCAAGAAGCGGAAAAGGTTCAGGAAAAAGCCGATAAAATCAAAGCAAAATTTCAGGTGTTCACGCCGGAACAACGAGAAACCTTTATCGTTAAAATTGGCATGGGACACAATGCAAAAATCTGTGTGGTGGTCGAAGACCTTGCTCCTACAACCATTAACGCAGACGGGAGTGTAGAAGAGAAAGTAAAACCGATTTACACCAAAACCCTGACTGAGAGCCTAATTGAACTTAAGACAATGGCAACCCGTACGGAAGTGGCACAAAACCCTCATATCGCAAAGGTCGTTTTAGTAACATCACTCTTAAACAGCCGCGTTAATATAGACTCAAGCGGGCGCTCAGTCGGCCTCGTAAACTCCAGCCGGTTATCACTTAAACCCGATCAGAAAAAAGTCGAAACACAAGATGCGTTCTCTAAGGTTCAAGATACCATTTTCGAAAAACACAGCATCGGTACCAAACTTAAAAAACACACGGAAATTTATACGTACCTTCTTACTCTCGAAAGCGATGAGCTGGACAATTTGATGGCTGTTCTTGTTGCAGGGCAGATTGACCTAAACGCTGGCTGGAACGGTGATCCAAAAGAAGCCGATGAGACAGAAGTCTTATGCCGCTCGCTCGACCTCCGCATGACCGATCACTTCGTGATTAATGAACGGATTTTGAAGGGCATATCTAAGCCTAATATTGAAAAATTCGTTGAGGAGGTGGCAACACCGGAAGAATTGATGGCAGTCAAAAACGCTAAAACGAAAAAACTCACAGTAATAGCRGCRCTTCCAGTCCTCAAAAAATACCAGTGGTTACCTGAAATTCTATCACCGTCGTGCGAAAAAACCGACGAAACAAAGGTGACAGTAGCACCGGAAGACCAAGCAATAGCAGCTTAACTAGTTCCGCGTAGCACCGAACCTTCAAGTTGGTTCGGTGTTCAATCTCAAAACATGATAATGGTGATACTATGAAATACTCAGAAGCATTCCTTGAAGAAATTAAAGGCTCAATACAGATTAGCGCCTTTATTGGCGGTGAACTAAACCAGCCTCAATTCAGTCCATCTACCAAGGTTTGTTGTCCATTTCACAATGAAAAATCTCCGTCCTTCAGCGCAGATGACATTAAACAGTTTTACCATTGTTTTGGATGTGCCGAGAACGGCAATATTTTTACATTCATTCAGAAATACAATAAAGTCAGCTTTCCTGAAGCCGTAGCAATCGCGGCATCATATGCAGGCATCCCGCTCCCAGCAAAACGTGCTGAGACAGGTGCAGAAAAAAAACGGGCGCGATTGCTCGCTGTCATGGAAATGGTCACAGGATATTTTCAAACCGAACTACAGAAGACAAACGGCTCGAAGGCTCTAGCCTATTTGTCAGCAAGAAAAGTCACTGATGCATCGATTGGAAATTTCAAACTGGGTTACAGCCCTGCAGGAACCAAGACGCTTTTGAAAGCGATGATTTCCCAGGGTATCACCAAAGAGGAACTTGCTGAGATTGGCATGATTTCTCTCAATGGTGACGGCTCTTTCAATTATTCTCTGTTTCGTGACCGTGTAATGTTCCCAATCTCAAACACTAGTGGCGCCGTAATTGGTTTTGGTGCGAGGGCACTAGATCCAACCGCTAAAGCTAAATATTTGAATAGCCCGGACAGCACCCTTTTCAAAAAAGGAAAAGGCCTCTTCAATTATGATGGGGCGCGAAAGAATAGGACCGCTAATTGTACGCCGGTAGTGGTGGAAGGCTACACAGATGTGATTACGGCAGTTCAAGCAGGCTACGGCTGCGCCGTTGCGCCGCTCGGCACCGCGCTTACTCTTGATCAGTTAAAACTCCTTTGGCAGCTACACCCTGAACCCATTCTTTGTTTCGACGGGGATGCAGCCGGGCAGAAAGCAGCACGAAGGGCGCTTTTGAAATTGCTCCCTGAAGTCGCGGCTGGGAAATCTTTTAAATTTCTCAGCCTCCCTGAAGGAGAAGACCCTGACAGTCTCATTCGTGAAAAAGGTGCCGCCGCCTTCGGCGCTCTTTTGACCGGGGCAGCCTCATGCGTGGATTACCTTTGGTCCTCTACCCTATCTTGCGTTCCTACAAATACACCCGAACAGAAGGCAGGTTTTCAGAAGGAAGTTTTGTCGATCGCGGGAACGATCAATGATACAGCCGTTCGTACACTTTACTCCTCGGCACTTTCATCAAAAGCTGCAGCGGCCTTTGGCTTAACCAAAGACCATTTGGATTTTGACACAATTTTAAACGCAGCTGCAGCAGAAAAACAAATTTTGGGGATCTTGTTTTCTAATCCCTCAAAATCAGATCTTCAGCATTTTATAAAAACATCTTGGGAAACGTCGGGGGCAGGGGCAATGGTTCAAACAATGCATTCTTTATATAGCCACGCTGACACCGTTAGCTCGCGGGACTTCTTTCTATCTCTTGCTGATGTCGGCCTTGCCGGGCTGTTGGCCGATATTAGCCTCGATCGCAAGTTGTTTGACGCGACAAAGCTTTCGGCTTCTCAGGTTACAAATCTACTCCTTCAGCTCTCAACTTGGAAACGTAGGTTTGATAGGGCTTGAGCAAAAAAAAGGGTAAACGTGCATTCCTGTTTTAGATAAATTGACAACGAGATAAATCGCTTTAACGTTCTTAAAATACTACAGCGCAGGACCAAGCGACAGCAGGATCTATGAAATTCGAAGCAGTTTACAGGTTGAAGCCACTTTGGGGGTAATTTATGGCGACGCAGTATAAAAAGTATGCGGTAACAGTCCTATTCTATCTATACGACTTATCTGGCTTACGCTGGATATATGAGAAAATCCGTACTCCGCACCCTGAAATCAAAATGAGACCGCCCAGTACATTCTTGATATGGTTAGTCGGCAGCTACGTAGCTTTGTTTGGCTTAACCAGCGGCCTCTATAATCAAGAGAAAGAAGCTTTAGAAGGCCGTTTGGATTTTTTRCTAGCCAATTCCACCTCTGAGACCCTGCAATACCTAGTCGACAATTTGTCCATATACCAAAGAACACCTTTACCAATCAAACCTCAATTTATTTCCTTGCGAAGCGCCGATGACTTTATAAACGGAATAACGTCACCACTTCTCAGCTTGGTAGACATCAGTACAGACGATGGAATAAAAAACAAAGTAGGCAGAATAATTGTTCTTAAAAAAAATAGATTGAGCGGCATTACTCTTGAGGACTTTAAATTAGAGAACCTTGATTTATCAGGTGCGGATTTTTCTGCAAGTATAATAGATAATGTTTCTTTCGAAGGTTCCGACATTGGAGGAGCCAACTTTAAAAACGCCCACCTATCAAATGTTAGTTTCAAAGATGTTATCTTCGCAAAAAGTGTAGATTTTTCTAACGCAGTTCTCGACAACGTATATATCACTTACAGAAATGATTATTATGACCGGCTCGGCGGCCCTCGTTGGCGCACTATTCTAGACAATGCACTTATCTTAAATTCGACAATTGATTTGAACGAATTTAAGCGGGGTGAGGATGGCTTCAGCCCTCCCATTAGTTCCGCTCTAGTGAATACCAATATTTTTTCAGATAATCCGGCGATGGCTGTTGGAATGCTATGCATATCTAGGGAACAATTTTTAAACCTCAACAAACGCGGTAACTCCACATATTCTCCACATTGCAGAAACTTTGAGATCCAATTCGACTTTGATACGAGTGAAATAAATGCCAATTCAACAAATACGCTTGATCTTGCCATTGACGTGATAACTTCGTTCGGTGAAATGCGCTGCAAAATAACGGTGGAAGGACATACTACGTCAACAGGACCACGTGACTTCAGTCTTAGGCTCGGCAACCGCAAAACAGCGGCGGTAAAAAATTACCTTGTTTCACGAGGCATCCCTGCTGTTAAATTGAATACGGTTTCCTATGGTCAAGAGAGGCCAATACATACATTGGATTACCTGAATAACGCCGTAGTTATCAATATACAACAATGTTTGCAGGAACAAAGAGACGAAGCTGAGAACCTCGAAATGGAAAACGAGAGGCGCAGGCGTAAAGTTGGGTCGGAGGAAATGTGTCGTCTCATTGAAAAAAATAACCGAGAGGCCGAAAAAAATAACCGGGTGGCAGAAAAATATAACCGGGAATCCAAAAAATATAATAGCGAGGTCGAAAAATATAACCGGGAAACAGAAGATTCGAAGGAAACAAACCGGGAGATAAAAATTATGCGCCCGCTTATGCCCATACAGCTGCTAACACGTGGACGATACTGTTGAGAATTCCAGTCGACTACTGAGTTTTACATTCAAACACACTTATAAAACTTCTCGATTTTAAGAACGGTTCAGCCGTAAGCCGCCGCTGAATCCCCTTAAACAACTTCTTTCATCTCACCTTCTACCATAGCAACACTATCTACAGAGGCACCAACCATAAGGTCGATATCAGCTTCTGCTAGTTGTGTAACACTAGGATTAACGATAAACTCACCGTTAACACGTGCAACACGTACTTCAGAAATGGGATATTCAAAAGGAATATCTGAAAGCTGGATAGCTGCAGAGGCCGCTAAACCTGCTAGGGCATCCGGCATAACATCATCATCATGAGACATTAACTGGATCATCACTTGCGTTTCACTATGATAATCTTTTGGAAATGTTAATTTAATTTTTTTTGATTC
>JAESRJ010000325.1 GCA_016764715.1 Kordiimonadaceae bacterium
GACCCTGTAATTCGGTATGTCATGCCGCGCCACGAAAGGCGGCGGGCACTTTGGTAGGCGTTGCGAAACTGGGTTACAAACCGCGCGCGCGCTGGCAGGTTTTCGTGCGATGCCCGCTGGACAAAACTGCTGTTATTTTCCTCAACTGAAGCCCATACATCGGCGATAACCGGCGAGGTATAGGTCATCCGTCCGCCTGCGCCTTGGTTCTTCACCTCTGCCATCAAAGTGATGCGGTGACGGCGCGACGCCAAGCTGCTCATAACCGCTTCTCACGGAAAGGCCGCAGCAAGCTCATCACGCCAGAGGCTTTCATGCCTGCGTCCATGTTCTTCTCGCCGCGGTAGCTATACATATGCGCGGCTAGCATCAAAACTGCTTGACGAATGCTGGCTGGCACATCGTTCCAGTCGGGGCCAAAACCCACTGTGAGGCGAACTTTGATACCGTCCATAAAGCGGCCTGGCACCGGCCAGCGGCGGCCATTTCGGCGAGTAATGCCCGGGTATAGGCCGGGCTTCAGATAATAATTATCTGCGCCCCACACCACTTCACTGCCGTCCGCCGCAAATACGGAAATACTGTCCACTTGGCGCGCAGGCCGAATGGAAATGGGCGCAAAAAGACGCGCTGAGGACAGGGCCGCAAGCGACCCGTCAGCCACACCCGACCACCATGGCTCATAGGCGCCGCCGCTATTCCGGAACGTTTGCTCGGTCGGCCAGGCATCCATAAAATAGTCTACGGTGCGGTCGATTAGAGCCAAATCCAAATAGTCTTCAATATGCGTGCGTGCCGCTGTGATAAGCGCACCAAGCGAACTATCTTCTTCAGACCCGTCCAGTTTCAGATGATCTTTAAATTCTTCAAGCAGCACAGGCTCGCTCAAAGGCTTTGTTACAATTTCTGTCCGCATTTAAACCTCCATCACGCGCAGTGTTGCACTGCGTTCATTTGTACGTCCGCCGTTTGTTACGATGCGGCAACTAAGCCGGTAGCGGTTCCCAGCAGTGCCGCCCGTTACAAGAACGGCGCGGGTATCAGCGCTCTCGCTCTCGCTGCCAACCACGATTGAAGCCGCGCCAGCACCTGCCGGGCCAATGGACCAAACGTTAGAATCAATGGTTTCACCGGGGATCAACCAACCCGACCAATCGAAGCTGTAATCAAGGGTGGATGCCGGATCTTTGGCAAAAACTGTCATGGCAATATCCTTTGAAATTGCTGAATGTCGGGATAAGTTTTGAGGTATATAGCGCACCGTGCGTTAGGTCCGCGATAGGCGGAACCAGCCCTCCGCCGGGGCAATAATTTCAAATCGAGCGCGCTGTGCTTCAAGCGCCGCTCCCTCAGGGGCAACATCAAGGAAACCGAGCAGAGCGCTTTCTGTACCGAGCCCCTTGGGCGTGCCCATAACCATGGCCACATAGCGCACTGGGCCAACCGTTACCGGATCGCCAAATAATAAACTGTCCGATAGGAATGCCGCGCCGTTTATCCGCGTGCCAGTTAGCAGATGGCGAAGCGCAGCAGCCCCCTTCAGCTCCGCCTGCACGATATCAGCGAAACTGCTGTGTGCGGCAAAGTCAGGCGCGTAACCAGGCGACAGCAATACAGCCGTTACTGAGGTATTGGCCAGCGAGGAACAGCGGCCCGACAGCAGCCCCGCAAGGGCGCTGTCATAGAGATTTAGAGAGCCAGTTATCATTGCATGCTCCTATTGGCGGTTGATGTGGTTTATTTTCTTATTGAGGTGGCAACAGGGGCCTATATCGTACGGCTTGCGCCCGCAACGATAAGCCGTGGTTTTACATGGGTGTCGGTCCTGCGCCTGAGCGCGATGCCAGATAAAGCTGCCGCATCCGTAGACGCAGCGTTCGCGGCAATACCAATACTGTCAGTTACAGCAGTACGGCTAGCAGGGTGAATATCAACACTTGCAAAAGCACTGTCTGCAATACCGCTTGAGGCTATAAACACTGTTGTCTCCCAATGGTTCTGATGGTTGGTTGCCGGCTTAGCGGCGCAAAGCAGCCAGCGGAAATCCCGCCAACTGTTTGCTCGTAATCCTAGGTTACTGAAGCGCGGCTTCTTGCTCACTGCCCACAATACCGGAGAGAGTATTGAACAGGTCTACATAGGCTGGCATTTCAGCGCCCTGCATTTGCGTGCGCTGCAAAAACTGCAAAATAGTTGCCGCTTGCTTTGCACTGATTGTGCCCGCTTCAGGGGCTGCTACAGGCGCATTTGTTGATTTTTTTGTCATGATAGTCTCCTTAAGGAAAAACCCGCCGCACAGTGCGCACGGGACGAGAAGGCACTGCGAAACACACAGCGCCAATGGCCGCCCTGATAATCAGCAACGGCATGTGCCCGAAGAACGTGCCTTCGGGGCATTATAAATTTGTCCGTAGGTTTAAGAACGGAGCCAATCAGCGGCTACTTTTCGCCAGTAGGACAGCAGCCTGCGGCCGTTTTCCAAGCTGGTGGATAGATTTAATCACGAGTTGAGCGGAGGGGGTGACCGCCACGTATGTGTAGCTCTCACCCTATAAAACCCAGCTATTGAGACGCCCGGATAAGTCACTATTCTCATATAGGGGTAATTTGGAATTGGCTTTATGATCCGTTACTCGACCTGAACAGTTCAATCCATATACCGCCTTGCCGAATGAAGCATATCCGGTCATCTGTGCTGTCCAGGGAAAAATCACCGGCCATGCGCAATGAACTGCCGTCTTTAAACGCGACGGTCCTGTCTGTATGCTCTGCCTTGAAGACCACGATAGCGCCGTCACTTATCCCGCTAGACGCTATGCTTGTAACGTCATCCGTACTAGCGGCACCGCCCTCAACCTCAACAGAGTGATTGGACTTGGTGATGGTCAAGACGCCCGCTACAGGCGCGATGGTTGCAGGGTCACCCAAAGAGAAGAACCCATCCGCAGTGACTGTACCGGTGGTGGTGATATCATTGTCTTTAAAGTCCCAAGTGTCTGCGCTGTTGTCATACTTCAACACATCGGACGCGTTGGCCCGTAAAATTATGTCGTTAGCTGCTGTTGGATGTGCTCCGCCGTAAAGCACAAGGTTAGAGCCTGACACATTATCGTCGCCGCCTGAAAGGACTACTCTGGTGATATTGTCGCCACTAGAGAGATCGTACAGGCCCACAATATCAGTGGCGTTGTAATCCCATCGGGATAAGCTGTTGTCATATTTCAGACGCACAGTGGATGCCGTGCGCAACTCAATATCGTGACTCTTGGTTGCGTGGCCGCCGCCATACATGAGCAGGTTAGCACCTACATTAGACTCAGGCCCCGCAGAGACACCGAGAAATGACACATCGTTATCGCGGGTGAGCTTATCCCCGTACATCTTTATAGTTCTATCTGCGTTTAACCTGAATGCCTCTGTGCCGCCAACAGAGAAGCTAAGTTGATTAGTAGCTGAGCGAAACATGCCAGTATCACCATCTGTAGTGAATGCGTAGCCCGGACCACCCGCGTGCCCATTCTGCGTTTGCATCTGGCCGTATGATCTAAAGTAAGTCTGGGCTATTTCAACAGACTGACCACCTGCCGCAGAGATACCAATAAGATTGGTTCCCGCCAAATACATCCCTGTGTTTGGGTCGGCATTAAAGAAGTGTGATGGCGATGCCGCACTTCCTGCGTCCGTTCCCACAGTTCCCGCAACAACAAGTCCGCTGTTAGTGACCGACGCACGCAGGGTTCCCGCCGTGGAGAAACCTAGTGCGTCTGCTGATACACGGTACACTCCAGTATCTGTGTCGTTACCGAAAGCGAAGCTTGGTGCCCCAGCGCCGAGAGTGTTATCCCCTTGTAGCTGAACGGATGCCTGCAAAGACACGCCGTCAAGATAAAGTCTTTCAACACCTGACGTAGAAAACCCAAGGGTATTGGCAACAGGGTTGTACATGCCTGTGTTAGTGTCACCCGCGAATGAATGTGTAGGTGTGCCTGCGCTGCCCGCGTTTGCTCTGAACTGGTCCGCAACGGCTTGGCCTGAAAAGGTGGCAGTGTTTGCACTATCATCCCACTCCAACCAATTTGTAGCCCCGTTAGAGAACTGCATGTCATTAGCTTGCGTTGCGTGTGTCGGTCCACGGATGATGATGCCTGCACCCGGAGTACCTGAAGTACCCGCCCTTAGCTGAAGCGATCCCGTGCCTTGGCCGCCGAATACGGTGTTTACATTAACGATATCGTTGCCGCTCATGTCCATATCGACGTTGAAGTCAATCAGGGTGCTAGAGAACGCCGCAACCACCGTACCACCAGCTGTGAAGCCCATACGGTTAGAGTCTATGCGGTATATACCTGTGTCAGTGTCGGTGCTGAAGCTATGTGTAGGAGAAACAGCTGATCCACTTGGCCCATATATTTTACCTACGAATGTGGCGTCCCCACCCGAGGCGAGTGTAAGCTTTAAAGCACCAGCAGTCGCAAACCCGAGAGTGTCCGAGCCGATAAGGTATATGCCTGTGTTTCTATCATTGTTGAAGCCCCACGCTGGGTTAGTCGCGGTACCATTCGAAACCGCTAGCATATTACCGCCGTCGATTAACAACCTAGCGCTTCCGGCTGTGGAGAAACCAAGGGTGTCGCCTGATATGCTGTACATACCTGAATTAGTATCGCCCTTAAAGCTGAATGAGGGCGCGCTAGCGGTGCCGTTAGCGGTACGTATTAGACCACGTAGGGAGGCATTGCCTGAGCCRCTTAGGACAAAGGCCTCTATTCCTCCGGTTGCGAAACCGAGGTTGTCTGAGGCAACCAGGTACATGCCGGTGTTACTGTCGTTACTGAATGTGTACGGAGGGTCTGAAGGGGTGCCGTCAGGGACACGTATTTCGTCACTGATTGTTAGTTGGTTTACGCCACTGACATTGGTGCCTTGGAACTTCCAGTCGCCATTACTATCGTCCCAAGCAAGCTTTTTAGACGTCCCCGACCACATGATGATATCGTTCGCATTAGACGTATTGGTTTGGCCGTAGAAGGTTATTGACCCGCCTTTGAAAACCCCGTCGCCGCCTGAAAATGTTAAGGCGCTATTAGTGGTATTTCGGTGCAGGTTGTTGCCAGACATCGTGACTTCGCCGACGCCTGACAGGCCATTGCCTTGGAAGTCCCAAAGGTCTGCGCTGTTGTCGTAAGAAAGCTGAACAGTTGTTCCACTCCTAAACTCAAAATCATTGGCTTGTGTGGCGTGCGTACCTCCGTACATATTTACGTTAGCGCCATTACCGGATGATGAGCTGCCAGATATATTTAGAAGACTAGTGCTTGTATTGCGGTGCAACGATGTCGCAGACATTGTTAGGATACCAACACCGTTTAGCGCGTTGCCTTTGAAGTCCCAAGTGCTAGCGCTGTTATCAAGTTCAAGCTGTACGACGCCACTTGACCTGAAGCGAATGTCCCCCGCCTGCGTGGCGTGGGCACCGCCCCACATTGTGATGTTGCCCCCGCTGCCAGAGCCGGTGCCACCTGACAAGAATATGGCGTCATTATCGACAGTTCTGTCGAGAATAAACCCAGACATAGTAACGTCGCCTACGCCCACCAGCTCGTTACCTTGGAAATCCCAAGTGCTGGCGCTACTGTCGAAACTCAGAGCGTTAGTAGTTGCTGTCCGAAATAGAATATCACCCGCGTTTGTTGCATGGCTTTCACCGTAGAAAAACGCATTTCCGCCGAGGTTAACAGAAGACCCTCCCGAAAGCCGTAGCTGACCGGTTGCGTTGCTGCGAGAAATCTGCGTCCCAGACATTGTGACGTTTCCCACGCCTGACAGAGCGCTACCTTTGAAGTCCCAAGTGCTGGCA
>JAESRJ010000106.1 GCA_016764715.1 Kordiimonadaceae bacterium
GCCGATGCGCTGTCGACTGATTGTTTCAATAATGATGCCTGTTTTGAGTGCATGGGCCCGGCGATTGATCTCGCGGACAGGTCTTACTCGGTGCTCGCGGAAAACCACGCGTGGAAGAAATGGACGGCCACACAGTATAAGCGCATGGACGGGCTTGCCAGCGCGGCTTCTGGCCTCAATAAATACGGAAAAACAGCCTACGCGCTGCAAAAATCCCGCGTGATCTTACCCGCGAAGAAGGCCTTTGAAGACAATGTGAAAACAGCGCAAACCAAAACGCTGAATTCCCTTCGCAGTGCGTTTGAAAAAATTGGCCGCTGTGAGGCAGAGTTTTTGGGCGAGGACAGCTTTACCCATATCGCCCTGTTGGGCTGGCAGATTATGAAGGTGAAATATCTTGATTAAGCATATAGGCGTGGGTGTGGTGCTAACGGTTTTTGGCTGGGCTTCTCCTGCGGCGGCAGATGTGATTGATGCCGAGAAAACGCAGGATGCAGGGGCTGATTACGCCACTGCTCTGCGTATTCGGCTGGCAACGCCGCTTTCGAAACCCAAAGGTAAAAGCGGGCAGTGGTTCGGGGTGCTAGCGGCGGGCGATAGGGTGGACGCCTACAAATTCTCGCCAACGCCAGTGCGCGGGCAAATGCTGGTGATAGGGATCAACAGCGTGGGCGGCCCTGTGAGCGCCCGGCTGGTTGACCGCAAAACCGGTGAAACCGTTGCCGAAGCAACCGACCAAAACGGGATCAGCGTGCTGTATCTGATTATCGAGCGCGGCGTGATGCTGGTGATTGAGCACGGCGAAAATGCGCCCGAGCAAGCCTACGCTGTCAGCGCAGTGCTGACCAAACCGGCAGAGATGGGCATACCAACCGTTGATCAGGCAACCAAGGCCTTTGCTGAGGCGATGAAAAGCAAACCCAAAATGGCGCCGCCGCCAGAAGGCTTCAGTATTATTGTGCCGAAGAAGAAAGCGGCAGGGTCCTAACGCTAACGCGCGTGCTTGAAATCACTGAGCAGCCACACGTCGCCCTGTCGCACGGCACTAAATATCACTCTTGGTTTGGTTTTCAGATAGTCAGCGAGTGGGTTCCGTTCCCCCATGGTGACGGCGATAGTCGCACTCCAGCCGGCGCCTTCTGTGCCGCTCTCCACCAAGTCCCAGCCTGCAATGTCTTGCATCAGTAATTTTGTCGTTGCCTGATTGCGGCCGCGTTTGCTGGGTGGGTCTTCTCCCCACAGGACGGCAACATTATCGCCGATTTTCAAAAGGGCAGATCTGGCCGCTGCGAAGTTTTTGAGGTCTACGGCAGCCACATTGGCGACCAGATAATCGAGGTAAATCTTCAGCGTCTCGTCCGGGGTGCTCGCGGCACTGAGCGTGCGATCTGCGGGTAGGGCTGTATCAATCTCAACCACTATTTTCTTCGGGCGCAGGTCCTTTGCCCGTAGCACCAGCCATTTTCCCTCGGCGCGAATGAACCGGAAACTGAAAGGAATAGGCTCGCTTTGCCGTTCCCGGATGGAACTGAACAAGATGGTCGCGCGCGCCACATCCCCCGCGACGCGCAGATCTTTCACGTCCCAGCTTTTGGGGCCGTGCAGCATGAGTTTGGCTATGATATCTACTTCGGGCACGGTGCCTGTTCGGCGAATGCTRGCCTCGGTCGAGCGCACGAAATTTGCCCGCGTGTGGTGAACCAGCTTCAGGCCAACGCTGTCGTCATTTTCCCGCATCAGCGCGGTAAGTTCGGCAAAGCGGGTGAAATATCCGTCAATGAAGGCTCGTACCTCGTTTGCTGCGGCTGCGTCTTCAGCTCCGGCGGCATCATCGGCGGGTACCGCGACGCTCACCAAAAAAAAGGCGCAACACCCGATCAGAAAAGCGGCGGTTCGGCCTGTTGCTCTGGGGTGCAGAGGGGCGCGAATCCGGTCCTGTAAACATGTTCCGCTCTGCGCCATATCAATCCTCCAACACAAAAGTATAAGATGAGAATTTCTTGCTGCCAGCAACCTGATTGATGATTTGTATCATTAGATCAGGACGCTCTTTCGGTATGTCAAAAAACAGCGACTGCCTGCCGTTAAGCCCGTTAAAGCGTTTGATCCGCCTATCCGTATCCAAATTGGTGATCAGCACCCGGTACTTGAAGTCAGGGTCCGTGAAATTGATCACCAACGCCAGCTCTTGCGTATCCTCGCTGAGGCCAACGATCTCGTAACTGTCGACCGCGTCCTGCAGGCCGATATGGCCCACCACATCTTGCAGGGGTTTTACCGCAAGGAGATCAGGCCCCGCCTCTGCCGGTGCATCGCGCCCGGTGATCATGTCGCCCGCTTCGTCTATGAACAGATCAAAGCGCGTATCTTTGTTTATTTTCATCGAGTTAGCCGTTACCCGGAAGTAAACGCCGTCCGGTCCCCGGCTCATCATCTGTGCTTCCTTCTGGAAGCCTGGCGCGCGGGAGCGGAACTGAACGCGGCGAAAGGGGCCTTTGATGGGTTCATCGTCTGCGGTGACAAAGTCCGCCCAGAAATTTGAGAAGTCAAAGCCCTTTTTTTCTACCAATTCGCCGTTTTTGTCGTAGCTGACCAGCCGCCCTTGCGCGGTTACGATCATCCGCAGGCGCTGCGCTTCGGTCAGCGGTATGAAGAAATACTGCTTTTCACCTTTATCCATATGCTGCTTAAAGGTATAGGCACCGTCTTCTATTGTGATCGCTGTTGCTATTGTTTTGCCGCCTTGCACGGGGTTTACAAAACGACCCCAATCCAGCTCCGTCGGCGCGGCGATAACGTCGGTTAGTTCGATCATTGCTTTTTCCAGCTCAATGCCGGNTNCGGWRCNATCWMKAWRGMWMMCNGCWCCSKGCCGYYGSRMWGSSTTGNATKTMAGCGCGGGCTTTAGGCTCCAGATCAAAGCCGATGATGTGCACATTCACATCAACGCATATCTCGGCCAAATTGCGGATCGCGGCGATAGGGTCGCCGCCACAGGTTTCTTCACCGTCGGTTACCAGTACAATTTGGCGCCGCCTGTCTTGGAAGGCCAGCAGGTCTTGGCCCGCCGCCGCAATGCTAGCCGCTATCGGCGTGTAGCCGTAGGGGCTGAGGGATTTGGCCTTGGCGAGGATGGACGCTGATGCTCCGTTTCCGAACGGTAATAGCAGTTCCGTATTGGGACAGGAGGCCTCGGGCGTTTTCTCAACGCTGGCATCAAAGCCGTAAGCGCGGAAACCCACCGTGATATGATCCGCGTCGAGCGTGCCCATTGCTTTTTCAAGCGCAGCTATGGCCTGACCCATCTTTGGAGAGCCGCCGAGCCATGCGGCCATCGAGCCTGATACATCCAGGATAACTTCTACAGCTACGGGCTTGGGTTTTCGGGCTTCGTCAGGCGGCAGGATAATCTCGACCTTTAGTGGTTTGTCAGGCGGCATAGGGCTGAGGGCCGGGCGCGCTCCAGCTGCTTGACCGCCAGCGGCAGCACCTGCACTGGCTCCTGCTCCTGCACTCGCTCCGGACCCAGCGCCAGCACCGCTACCGCCACCACCAGCACCTGCGCCCGCACCGGCCACCGCGCCACCCCCGGGGCCGCCTGGCATGTTCATCGGCGTTGGCGGCATGGCGGGCATGTTCGGCAGCATACTGCCCATAGCGGAGGCAAACTCGCCGTAGCTACTGGCCAGCGAAAAACTGGCGCCGCTTGAAAAACCCAGCTCAGCCAGTTGCGCCATCTCAGCAGGCTGGCCGAGGCCAACGATGTTAAATTCAATGCCGCCTGCACCCATTTCTTCGGCTGAAGGCACCGGGTCTTCGCCGCAGGTGTCCATGCCGTCTGAAATGATGATGATGCGCCGGGGGCCGGTCCACCCGGCTATATCCGCTTTGGCAAACTCAATTGCCTTGGTCAGCGGTGTTCGGCGGCCTTTGGCTGTTAGGTCTTTCTCCAGCGTCTTAAAGGGGTTTCGGGCGCGCGGCCCGAACGGCAAGGCGATCACGCTGGCAAGGCAGTTCTCTTCCTTAGTATCTGCTTGGCCGCCTGCGAAAAACCGCACAGACACATTCTGGTTGCCGTCAAATTCCTTGGCCAGTTCGGCAAAAAGCGTACGCCCCATCTCAATTTTCGGCACCCCGCCCAGCAGCGCCTGCATCGACCCAGAGCGATCAAAWAAAATCAGCACGCGCTCCGGCGTATCGACGGCATAGGCTTGGTGGGAAAAGGCAAAATAGAACAGGCTGAGAAACAGAGCCGTCCTTTTAAAGTGAATACGCATCCGCAAACAGCTCCTCACTATGAGCCCGCACCGTAGCACAAAGCTGAATTTGAGAGAAGAGGCTGCCTAGGAGTTTGGGGCGGGCGCTCTTTGAGGGCCTTGCTGAGCGCTGCGAGGTCATCTACGGGCTGGTTCTATGGTTTCATAGCTACATCTTGTCATCAACACCAAAGGAGAACTCGTGGCTTTCTGCCTGACACAGGGCAATGTGGATGACCGTCGTCCAGTGCTAAAACTGTTTATAGAATTGACCGGTCTCGCTGCTGGCGACAAGGGCTATATCTCTAAAAAGATGGTGGCAAAACTGGCAAAGGCAGGGGTCAGCTTTATCACCAAAGCCAAAAAGAACATGAAAACTGTCAAGCGTACGGCTTTCGAGAAATTCTTCCTCGCCAATCGCCCTGTTATTGAGGCTGTCATCGGCCAGTTTAAAGAAATCTGCCGGATTGAGCATTCACGACACCGTAATCCTGATAACTTCCTGATCAATCTGCTCGCCGCGCTCGCGGCCTATACCTTCAACGCGAAAAAGCCGTCGATCGACCTTAAAGCTTTCAATCAAAGCGCTCTTATCCCGAACTGACGTTATTTAACACGTCATCACCATAGCAACCTCCCCAGCCGAATTCCTTTTTAAAGGTAGGCATCGTACGATGAAAATACTGATTAGCTAAGAATTTCTATCTTTTTTTTGGAAACCGCTGTTGAGTTAAATAATTCCATCTAGCCATCGCACCTTCATCGGCATTTGGGTCAACTGTCAGGTAATATTCATTGGCATAATTATTGGAATAGCTGGTCCAACCAAAAGTTTTCATAATATCGACCAAAGGCAGCGGTGTTCGTGATTTTAGATATTCATCAAAAAATGGAGTAAGGGCTAAGCCTGTTGACGTAGACGCTATCTCTAGAAGCGTTTCTAAATCGAGCCGCTGCCCGGTTTCCTGATAGCGTGTATAAAGAGCTGTCATAACGACATCCAAGGACTTAACACCGTTTGTCCGGTTATAAATTTCATTATCCAGTGCAAATGCTAGCACCCATCCCGCGTCATAAACGCCAAATCGGTTTCGCCCTTTATTTTTTCCAGCTTCAACAATAGTTAAACCGTTAAACGCGCTTGAAAAATTAAAATATAGATAGTTTCCAAAAATGTTTTCCATTCGTCTGATCAACCATGCTTCAGAAAGCACATCACGGTTTCTCAGCGCAATATTTGCGTAATAATCTGTAAAACCTTCCTTAAACCAATTGCCCTCCCAGCGCTCCTCGGTTCTAACCCTTGCGCCATTCCAATAATGGAATAGTTCGTGGGCTAAAAAGTCCGCCCAAAAAATTTGGGTGTCAGCTGAAATATTGAGGCTGGTTGTAAAGGCCGCACCATTTTTAAAGGCCTCCGCGTCCTCTGATTGGCCAGTCAAATAGGTCATCAAATATCGCGTCGGCGGTGTGTTGGGAAAGATGCCCAAATATATAGGAATAATTTCATTTATAGTAACTTTTTTACAATTACAAACTTCATAATCTTTTGAAAAAGTATTAAACAATTAACTTTTTCTCTCTTTTTTTATAATTTCA
>JAESRJ010000326.1 GCA_016764715.1 Kordiimonadaceae bacterium
TTGGCGCTCGGCACCAGTCGCCGTACTTTACTTTCCAGCCAGTCGGTAAAATAGCGCACGTCTCGGCCTGCTGCCGCGCGGCGCAATCTGGGCGGTTGCGTTTTTATTTTTGCAGCTGCGGCAACAGTTAACGAGCCGGTATCGACCATCGTGCCAAGGACAAGTTGCGCACGCTCCCAAGCGCCGTCTGGGTTGACATGCGGGGCGTAGCGAGACGGGGCTTTAACCAGCCCTGCCAACATGGCAGCTTCGGCAATAGAAAGAGTGCGGCCTGAATGATCAAAATATTTGCGCGAGGCGGCATCGATACCGTAAGTGCCGCCACCAAAATATACCCGGTTTAAATAGAGCGTAAGGATTTGTTTTTTGGTAAATTTCTGTTCCAGCCAGAACGCCAGTAATAGCTCCTGCACTTTGCGTTTTAAAGTGCGATGGTTGGTTAGAAACAGGTTCTTCGCGAGTTGCTGCGTAAGGGTACTGCCGCCTGCGCGTATGCCGCCCGCTTTAATATTGGCGATAAGGGCGCGGAAAAACCCTGCCGCGTCAAATCCGGGGTGGCTGAAGAAGTGCCTGTCTTCGACGGCAAGGAAGGCCCGGATCAAAGCATCGGGCGTTTCGTCATAAGGAATCCAATCACCGTAGGTGGGACCGTTTCGTACAAGAGTGGCACCGTTTGCAGCTTTTACAATAACCGCTGTCTTGCCAGCGCCGGGCTGCGGCAGGTCATCAAGGTCCGGCAGGTCCAGCGACAGATAGGCTATTAGGATAAAGCCGAGGATAAGCCCCCATACGCCGACCGCAGCGCTGTAATAGAAGACCTTACCAATGCGTGATCTTTTGACGGTGCCGGTGGTAGCTTTTTTGTTTGCTGATGTGTTCTTTGAAGCTACTTGTTTTTTGGCCGGAGCCTGCCGTTTGGCCCGAACAGTTTTTTTAACAGCCGCTTTCTTTGCGGCCTTTGCGGCAGGTTTTTTGGCAGGCGATTTTCGCTTCGCAGGTGGTGCTTGTTTGCTTGCCATGCTTATGGTTGGTCCTCAACGCGGGTGCAGGTGGATGCGCTCTCCATAGCATGCCCGGCAATTAGGGCAAAGTTAGGATATTGCCCTTGTTATTCACGGTGACAATAATAATTATTGACCGAACGTTTGGTTATTATATAAGATAAGCTAAGGGGCAGGAGGCAAGTGTGGCGCGCATTGCAAAGCTTACAAAACCGGAACTCGCAGAAAARCTGACGGCWGTATTYGAAAATAGCGGCTWTGAGGGCGCTAGTTTGAAAWCGCTKGCCGAGGCTGCAGRGYWATCGAAGGCSAGYCTTTATCACCATTTCYCGGGCGGAAAAGCRGAGATGGCTGAAACCGTTCTRGCCCGCGCMGGGATGCGCCTGCAAAAACATATTCTCGATCCCTTGGCTGCGCGCGGAGCCGGAAAAGACCGATTGCTCAATAGCCTTGAGGGTGTTGCCGTCTATTACGGTGGTACTGTACCTGTGTGCCTGATGAACAGCTTGCTGCTCGGAGAAGGCAGGCCTCTATTTGGCCGGGGCATTGGACAAGCCGTTRCGGTTTGGCAGAAGGGGTTGGAAGTAGCGCTGGTTTCAGCGGGCGAAAGTCACCACGAAGCGACTGCGTGGGCAGCGTACGCAGTGGAGCGTATTCAGGGTGCTCTGGTTATGTGCCGTGTTCAGCAATCACGCAACCCGCTGGAAGTGTGTCTTTCGGAATTGACCGCAGACGTTGCGGCGCTAGGTGTTTAAAGTTTCGAGATCAGCTTATAATGTCTATAAGTTGATTAAGAGGAGCCATTGGCGCTTGAAAGATGCCGCATGCTAGCCGACCGCAGGTAATTTAGCCGCATGTCGCTGTGSCTAMAAAAMRYMGTGAAAAACCCGATTRTCCTTGACCTTTTTGCYYGYACGCACCAAATGTGCTACAAATCAAGAAGGAYTTAGTCATGTTTATCGAAACCGAAGCCACACCGAACCCGGATACCCTTAAATTYCTGCCTGGCAGAGARGTSCTYGAGGTCGGTACAGCAAACTTCAATAACCCGGACGGTACAGCTGCATCACCGCTGGCTACAGCCATGTTTGCAATTGTTGGCGTGACGGGTGTCTTTCTTGGTAGCAATTTCATCACCATCACAAAAGCGCACGAAGATGACTGGTCTAACCTGAAGCCAAATGTGTTGGCTGGGATGATGCAGTTCTTCTCCTCTGGCGCGCCTGTTTTAGTGCTGGGCGAAGAAACCTCAGAAATGGCGGTTGAAGAAAACGAAGAAGACGCTGAGATTATCGAGCAGATCAAAACCCTTCTCGACGAAAAAATCCGCCCAGCAGTGGCGGGTGACGGCGGTGACATCGTTTATCACGGCTTCAAAGACGGTGTTGTTTACCTGCAGATGCAGGGCGCGTGTTCAGGCTGCCCTAGTGCTAGCATTACGCTGAAAAGTGGGATCGAAAATCTGTTGAAATACTATGTGCCAGAAGTAGTGGACGTGCGCGCTGTAGAGTAGGCACGGGTGCTGGGGGCTATTTCGTTAGTTCCTCAACAACTGCGTCAAGAGACTGTACCCAAATAATACCATTGAAGCTTGCGGGTATTGCTGCGGCTTCTCGCGCGCTATTGATCCCTCGAATTTCCGATGTAGGTGAAAGAGGTCCAAATATAAGGATAGTGCTCTTTACTGCGTCCATACGAGAAATGAACTTCCTTGGCCAACCCCAAAGAAAGCCAGCATAGTTGATAGGCACGGCAATGGTCTGATTTTGGCAAGCTTCAGGCATATAGCCTGTCCAACCGACAGCAGTATATTTTAGCAAACATTCCTTGATGGCCGACTTTGAAAAAGTCTGTACGGCGGGGGCCAACTGCTTCAGCCGGCTCAAAATGGTATCGGCACCGTAAAATATCAAATGGGATGATAACGGTATATTGTTAGCTTGCAAATAGGCCAGCAATTGGTCGGCTTCTTCGCTGCGTTTTCCCTTGAAATTGATGAAGAATGTTTTTTCTGGAAAATTCTGCAGGACGTGGCTGAGTTCGGGCATCGCCCCTATCGCCGTGCCTCGAAAAGGATATGACTTTCCGCTATCATATGTGTAGCCATATCCGATATCCAGTTTTTGCAAATAGGCCATAGACTGCTGGCGTGTGACACCCTGTCCGTCAGTTCGGCATTCTAGGCGCCAGTCATGAAATACAACGAATTTCCCGTCATTGGTCGGGTGAATATCAATCTCAACACCGTCCGTGCCCATATCAAAACTAGCGCGTATCGACGGGATTGTATTTTCTAAAAAGTCATGTCTCGGTTTGTAGATGCGGGTGGCAGTGCAATCATCTCTTGTCAGGTTGGTGCGGTCAAACTCTTGATGCAGCCCCCGGTGTGCGACGATTAGTGGCGTTCCCTTAGGAAGCTCAATAAACACAGAGCTGTTGTTTACCCATAACAGAAGTACCGCTCCGACTAGTGCCAAAACTCTGATATTTTTCTTGCTCTGGACCATAGCTCAACCCCGATATTCACAGCCTACCTTTAAAGGTTACCTCTTCACCTGCACCTTTTACTAAACTGCCCGAATGGCAATTTTGCGGCAAGTATAGCGTGCAAAGGAAGCCACCGYTTGCTGGGCGAAATCGTCAGTATTTATTCGTAAAATTAGGATTCGCTGTACCAATGAGGTCGTGAGGCGCTACTGCACGTTCGGCTTAATCTAGAACCCCTCCTGGGATCAGGTAATATTGGCCGAACCAGTACCAGCGGCCTTTGCCTGCTGGCATAGTGCAGTTGATGCGGCCACGGCCTTTTGGGAAAGGCCTGTCGAAGCGCACTTCTATGCGGTGCGGGCTTGCGAACGTGATGTCTGCGGCTCTGCCCAAGTGGCTCGGGTAACAGGCAAGGACCTTCAAACCGCGCACATTGTTGTCAACGGTGAAGCCGAGTATTGGTGGATTGGACGTTTCAGAGAGCACCGGGTTAGATGGAATCAGGTCGCTTACAGGCAGGGCAAGGGTTTTGCTTACTAAGGTGAAGCGTTCCATGTTGCCGTAGCGCTCATTCACGGGGAATCGCGGCAATGTAAAACGGTTCAACCACGGCGCTACTGGGCCTGAATATTGCGAAAAGGCTATCTCAAACCCTTCTGCTTTAATCATCTCGACCAGTTCGGGTGAATATTCACCGTAAGGGTAGGCGAATAAGGAAGGTACTTCGCCAAGCTCTTCTACGAAGCGCGCACTCGCCTTTTTTATGTCAGCGATGGAGGCCTCAAGGCCTGCAGCTACCATATGCAAGTGCGAGGCGCTGTGGTGGCCAATCTCAACACCTTCCGCTTGAAGGCGGCGGATATCATCCCACGACATATAGTTGGATGACCCAGCGTCAACCGGGTCGGTGGATACAAACACCGTGATAGGAATGCCAGCTGCTTTGAACTTGGGCCAGCCAACGTCCGCGACTGATTTATAGGCATCGTCCACCGTGATAACGATCGTGCGTTCAGGGAAGGCTGTATGGTTTTTGAGGCGTTTTGTGGCTTCGCTGAGTGCCATGAAGTGGTAACCGCCGTCTATCAAGAGGGCGATCTGTGCGTCCAGTTGTTCGAGCCGAATGTTTGTGCTCGGGTATTTATCTTCACCGAACCGGTGGTACAGCAGAACCACAGCGCCGTCATCGGCGCGCACAGCCGCGGTGATCCCTGTAAATTCCAGCAGGAACAAACCAGTGATAAGGAGTAGGACAACCAGCTTTTTAAAAATACTACACATAAACAACCTCACAGACTGCACATAGTCTTGCCTTGTTTCGCGCAAACTGGCAAGACGGGGCTTAAATGGGATAGGCAAGCTGGCTACCGTTTTGTGCTATCCTTTGCCTTTGTTTTAGACGACCAAAGAAGGACGTACGATGGCTAACAGCCTTGATAATGCAGCACTGGACCAATTGTTTCGCACAGCGCGCACTATAAATGTTTGGCAAGACCGCCCTGTGGAAGAAGCGCAAATCCGAGTGCTCTATGACCTTCTAAAAATGGCCCCTACCAGCGCAAACTGTAGCCCGGCTCGTTTTCATTTTGTTAAAAGCACAGAAGCCAAAAAGCGATTATCTGCGTTGGCTATGGAAGGCAATGATACAAAGATCATGCAGGCGCCTGTGACGGTAATTATAGCCCATGACAGCAATTTTGCTGAACGGCTGCCTGAACTGTTCCCGCATAGCCCAGACGCAAAAAGCTGGTTCGCCGACCCAGACGTTGCCGCCATTACTGCCATGCGTAACGGCACGTTGCAGGGGGCGTACCTGATGTTGGCAGCCCGCAGTTTAGGGCTTGGTTGCGGGCCAATGTCTGGTTTTGATAATGACGCCGTGGATAAAGAGTTTTTTGCTGGCACGACGATCAAGTCGAACTTTATCTGTTCTATTGGTTACGGCTCMAGCGAAGGGATATTTGACCGCAGCCCTCGGCTCAGCTTTGACGACGCGGCTAAAATACTCTGATTGGTTAGGCTTWAAGNTKGYTTGGCCYNTTTTGTTRGAACAYTGTTAACGTTGGAAAAAACTAGTGACCCTACTTGCTATAGACACATCTGAGATTAACTGCAGCGCTGCATTGCTGCTTGCGGATGGTCGGAGTTTTCAGTGCAGTGAGGCCATTGGCCGCGGTCACGCGGAACGCCTGTTGCCGATGATTGAGGAATTGCTAGCTGAAGCTGGGATTGCATACGGCGATATCGGGCGGATCGCGGTAACAACAGGCCCAGGAACTTTTACTGGACTGCGTATTGGGCTTTCAGTAGCGCGGGGTTTGGCGTTATCGCTCGCGGTGCCGTGCATTGGGGTTTCAGG
>JAESRJ010000107.1 GCA_016764715.1 Kordiimonadaceae bacterium
AGAAATTGAGGAAATAAAAAAGGGCTACGAATTATCGTAACCCTTTGATTTTAATTGGCTCCCCGGGACGGACTCGAACCATCGACAAGGTGATTAACAGTCACCTGCTCTACCAACTGAGCTAAGGCGGATCAGTTACACACGGGCAAGCTGCCTTGCGCCGGGAGTGACGCCTTTATACTGAAAAAAAATCGCCTGCCAAGCCCAAAATTTAATTTTTCTCGCAGAGCAGCATTTTATCACTGTTTAGAGCACTGTTCGGCTTGTATTTACTGCGCTGTACAGGAGGCCTTGATAAAGGTGTGGAATGACCTGAGGGTGGCGAGAAAGTTACAAATTGTCTAAATGGTTTGAAGCGACCATTTTGAACAATTTCGAATACTCTAAGATTCGCTTTTCGGCCATGTTTCTATTATGGCCTAAAATCATCGCATGGGTGTGCACTTCTTTGGCAATCACCTTGGCAATAGCTTCAAGGGAGGCAAGGGCAATAAGGTTGCGGTCCATCGTTGGAAGGCCATCGAATTTGCCTTGCAAAACCTCAAAGACTTCTTCCATCAGCTCAACTTGATTTGGCTCTCTATCTGACATTGTTTTCCTGGTAAGAGTTTGAGCGGCTCCATTTGGCCGGTTCCAACGCCTTAAACTCGAGCATGAAGTGGGTGTCCCACACTATAGGCACGGTAACCTTAACAAATTTTCACCAACAGGCGACGGCGGGAGAAACCGCGGTTTTCAACCGGCACGCTCGACAAGGGAATTTGACAGGTAATTTCAACGTGGAAAACCGATAGGTAATTTCGACAGGTAAATCGGTCACACTTCATGTAATTTGGAGCCGCGCTTGGCCGCATTGGCCTCCTCCGGCAWTGATCYTCCACCGACAAYGATAACGGCGTGTCACAAGCGCCTTTGGGCCAGGTAAGATAAGAAAATACGTTACTAGCGTTCTTCTATTTTTTGCTCCTGATGTTTTGAGGTGGCTCGACTGCCTGAGCGATATGCAAGGATGGGCCTGCGTTTACATCTGTTAACTGGACGAGGGTCCTATATTTTAGCAGGTACATTTTTTGCACGTTCAGSGGAGATGCTGGCGGGACATAGCGCACGGGCATCTGCGAGACAGAAATAACATACACACCGCCAGTGTTGGCAGCGCGGTCGGCAGCACATTCAAATTTGACGTGTTGTGGCTGAAAGGGCAAAATCAATACTGATGGGCTTTTGGTAAAAAGGGCGCAATTTTGGCTGTTCGGTGTGCTGGATTTTCTGTCAAAACGGGCGGTGAGTAGCAAGTAGATAGGCGCTGTGCCGTAATTGCGGAGCGAAACTTTTAAAGCCGCGTTTCTTTGCGTTGTTGATACAAAGTAGGTTGGGTAGGCATGGCCAGCCGTTTCCGGCAGCGTGCTGTGGGGTGCCTGCACCGGGAACGCCAAAGCGCCAACTAGAAAAGCAGTAAATGGTACGGTGCATAAAGCCAGTGTAGTGTCCTTCAGGGTTAGTCCATGAAGGAACGCTGCAAAGCGATGGCCACTGGCCCTGTCGGGCTACGGCACTGTTTCTAAAGGATAAAAAACATTGCAAGTTCTGAGGGCAGTGGCAATTTGCTAATGCAACATCGCAGACTGCACAAAAGTATGGCGGCTTTGGAAAGGGCCTGCGCAAAAGCCGATGAATTTGAAAAGTAAAGTAGAGGAGGCGCGAACGAGAATCGAACTCGTGTACACGGATTTGCAATCCGTTGCGTCACCACTCCGCCATCGCGCCCCACGTGGTGTGTAACCCTTGCTAGGCAACGGTTACGGGCATTCCTGTAAAACAGGTTTTAAAGTGTAAGACACTTTTCAAAAGCAAAGTTAGACACTTTTGGTTAATCAAGGCTCGCGAAGAGCCGAGAAGGGCAGCTTATATTCACACTTTGAAATGCAGTAAAGGGTTATTTGCGTTTACCCGCAGGAAGTTTTGAAACAGCTTATCGTGCCCGGCGTTTGATTTGTAACCAGAAATTTGTTTGGCCGACGCCTTAATTGATTCGGGAATGTTATGGTTTAAGCTACAGCCGAAGCTGAGATGCCGTCTAATTCTGAGGAGGCCAATCCAGGTGGCCTTACGGCAATCGCTGTAGTTTGGTATTTCGCCACCCGGTCCAGCAAGCAATTTGATAAACTGTTAGGCTGAGAATATCGAACCAAAGCTAAATAGGCATTGCCAGCCTCCCTAGCTTCGGACGCCATAGCTGGAGCAACCTAGAAACGGCCGTTAATTTGTTAGCATAATTGACGGCCGCTGTACTGTTGGAAGCATAGCCTTAGGTGAGGCGTGCGTTATGTGCCCTCTGTTATTATGGAGATTTAACTTCGCATCGGGTATGACCCTACCACGCAAATGATGTACACAGTCCGATAACGGTCAGGTTTATTTTCTGGAGCGTCCTTATTGGCCGGCCCTTTCAAATCTGGTAGGGCAAAATTTGTGCGACCATCCCCGCCGTACGTTATGCCAAGAACGGAGAACAGAGCAGAGTGCTGCGAAATTTGAAGCAGTTGCCCCTCAGCTTTTACCCAGTTTTTCGGAGCAAAATTGCCTGCAAAGAGGCGGACCTCACCAATCGTGCAGTCGTGGATATTTGCATAGGCAGCAGGCGTCATCATGCTGAACGGCATCAAAACTAGGAGTGCAGCGATAATTCGTTTCATTTTTTTWCCTCTTTATTCAGAAAATCATATCGGCGCAGCGTAGGGGTTCTCCCAATACAGTTGCGGCCCGATTTAGCTAGTCAAAACAACTGCCTAAACGGTAGAAATAAGGGACTGGAAAGTCAAGAGGAGGGCCCGTGCATAGCAGCTAGTCTTTAGGCCAACTGAGCGAATTAACCTTCATCGCCACGATGTAGGTGTCCTGTTTCCCGCATTCAATGCAGCGGATTGGCAACTGGAGCACCAACCTGCGGGGCTTTTTCGAATTGGATGGGAATGGAAGGAATGTGTGAGAGACTGGTTTGTAAAAGGCGCTGAACAGCTAGACAATGCCGTCTCTAAGCCATTAAAATATAGCCTAGAAAAACTAGAAAAAGTGTCTAGAAAAAGTGTCTAGAAAAAGTGTCTAAGCGTGTTGAATGATATGGAAGGGCTTTGAATTTGCTACCCGTTGCGTCACCATTTCGCCGTCACACCCCTCGTAGTGTTTGTCGCTTGAACCGTGTTGCGCCCTAATAAATCTGGGTCAAGCGGCTTTTGAGACGTTCTCCGTAAATGATGCAGCGGGGCTGCCGCTTGCAATTTGGTGGTTCACCGCAGTGTATGCATCAGTTTGGCGCAAAGCCCGTGTGCTTATGTAGCGATGTGAGAAGGTGCTTCCAAATTTTGCCTAGATGCCTTATTTTACTCAGGATTTTGTTTGAGATTTTTGATGAAACGCATTGTGTCTTACGGCAGCTATATTTATAAAGCCTGCTGAAAACTAATGTCACAAAACAAAAGGTGAAACCCGTGAGCGATTTCGCAACTGCACGTGCCAGCATGATTGATTGCCAGCTTCGGCCTAATGAAGTGAATGACGAACGCATTATACGCGTGATGAGTACAGTGCCGCGTGAGGTGTTTTTGCCTAAAGCTAAGCGCTCCATAGCGTATGTTGATGAAGATATTGAAGTCAAAGATGGCCGCTATGTGATGGAGCCTGTAATTTTTGGCAAGCTCCTTGTTGCTGCCAAAATTAGCCAGGATGATCTGGTTCTCGATATTGGCTGTGTCAGCGGCTATTCGGCTGCAGTTATCGCAGGGCTTTGCGATGCGGTTGTTGCACTTGAAGCGACAGACGAAATGGTGGCGCTGGCGGAAAAGAAGTTGGCAGCCCTTGATGTGATGAATGTTGCTGTTGTTAAAGGCGACTTGGCGGCTGGTGTTGCCAAGCAAGGCCCGTTTGATGTGATTTTTCTTGAAGGCGCAGTGCAATCAGTGCCGAGCGGCCTTATCAAACAATTACGAGAGGGTGGGCGGTTGCTCTGCGTAAAACTTGAAGACGGCGTCGGTAGGGGCCATATGATTGCAATGAAAGACGGTGAAGCAGTTGAAACAGTGTTGTTCGATGCCAATGTGCATGCCTTGCCTGACTTTCAGAATGAGGCGAGCTTTGTATTCTAGGCTGGCTTAACTGTGCGATGGGGGTGGTGATATGATTGGGAAACGTTTAACAAGCAAGAGTACAAGTGCAAATTGTGTTGTCCGGCTGGCTGGCGGCGCTATACTGGCCCAAAATAAAATAACAGTGAGGAAAATAAAAAAATGATAATGAAAAAAGGGATCGTATCACTGCTGGCAATGACCGCTGTGATAACCGGATCTTATGCTGCGTCTGCGGAAACACTGAAGGAAGCGCTCGCCGCTGCTTATAACTCCAACCCACAATTGCTGGCGCAGCGCGCTGCATTGCGGGCTGTTGACGAAGGTGTCAGCCGGGCGAAATCAGGATTTTTGCCTATTTTGAATGGCTCAGTTAGCTATTCAGAATCTAAAACCGAAATTACAGATGATGTGCGTGGCACTTTCTCCAACGATACCAACAGTGATGGGTACAGCATAACGGCGTCTCAAAACATTTTCCGTGGTTTTCAGGACCGCAATAGACTTCGGCAAGCCAAAAATAATGTGACAGTGGGCCGTGCACAGCTGTTGTCCGTTGAACAACAAGTTTTATTGGATGCTGTAAGCGCCTATATGAACGTGGTGCGCGACAATGCCACGGTAGACCTGAACCAAAGCAACATACAGGTGCTTGAGCGCCAACTGCAAGCTAGCCAAGACAGGTTTCGTGTTGGTGAAGTAACCCGGACCGATGTGGCTCAGTCTGAGGCACGCCTTGAAGGCGCGAAATCCACCTTGCTGAATAGCGAAGCTGCATTGAACGCCAGTCGTGCTCAATATCGCCGTGTGGTGGGTGACGCACCTGGAACGTTGTCTACGCCTTCAGTTAAGCCGCAACTGCCTGTAGATCTTGACACGGCTATTGAGCAAGCTCGGGAATTTAGTCCTGGTGTTAAAGTGGCTCGAGGCAATGAAAGAGCGGCCAATGACGGCATTAAAACCGCCAAAGGGGCTCTGCTGCCGAGCCTTGATTTTCAAGTTAGTTATTCTGATAGAAACTCAGGCGGCTTTAACTCTAATTCTGGGGTAACAGGCAATCAGTCCTCTAACGGCACGAGCATTGGTATTCAGTTGACGGTACCACTGTATGCAGGCGGTTCGCGTTATTCAGATATTCGCCGGGCAAAACGCGCACGCCAGTCGTTTGCCAGATTTTAAGGGCTGCCGCTTCGCCGTCTTCAACGGGAAGCCACAAAAAGAAACCCGCTTCGGGGCTGGTATAGCCTTTGATGTTACCGAATACCTGATCGGCAATGTCGTATTTTTTGGCGTAAGCTGCGCGGTTTGCAATGACATGTTCTTCATCGCGCCATGCGGCAACAGCGGCCATTTGCAAGGGCAGCGGTAAGGGCGCGCCTGAATAATCGCGCAACTGTTTCAGTTTCACCAACGCCTTTGGCCCACCGGCTACAAAGCCGGAACGCAGGCCCGGCAGGTTTGAGCGTTTGGAAAGCGAATGAAACGCTAAAATGCGTTCGGGGTCGGCCCCGATTTTATCGGCGACTTCCAAAATGCCGGTGGGCGGGGTGCTGCGGTAAATTTCGGAATAGCATTCATCTGCAAAAATGTGGAAATCATGCTTTTCGGCAAGTTTAATCAGATCCACCCAATAATCATATGATGCCACCGCGCCTTGCGGGTTGGAAGGTGAACAGATGTAGGCAATAGCGGTATCGTTCAATATATCTTCGCCAAGCGATGCAT
>JAESRJ010000371.1 GCA_016764715.1 Kordiimonadaceae bacterium
TGAGGGCATTTTATTTCGTGCATTACAAGATACCATTCCAAAATTACTTAGGCAGTAACACTATTATCAACCGCCTTATTATTGGTCCTCTAATTCACTTTTCTTTCCGCACTACTATGGAGCGGTACGGCGGTTCATATTTGAAGAAAAAATGGAACGAAAATATTTTAAACCCAAATAAACGACCAGCCTTGTTTGGCTCTGAACCATATTGGCGACGGATAAATCCAACACCGTAAAATGTCTTTTCCCAATCACCGTAATAACCCTGTGCTTTCTCTGCATCTGTATCAGGTACTGACCAATCCATATTCAACCGTCCTTTATTTAACGCTCATGTGTTGAAGGAAATCAGCTATCAATGAAACGCCAAAAACCAACCCCGCAATTATGGCTAAACCACAAATAACAAACCTAACCAGATTATCTGCATATCGAGCCAATAAAACTGTTAACATTTCTTTCAAAGTGCGGTCCTCAATTGTAATCACTCAATTCTGTAGGAAATAGGCTTCGCTCGAAAAGACTGACCAGCTCACCGACCTCGCAGGGCGTGCTGGCGTGGCTTGCTTTGCGCCTTTAGCGGGCCTGGCCCCACGTGCTGCCTTGGCTGGTTTAGCTCGTTTAGCGGGTTTTGCTGGTCCGCCAGACGCAACTTCAGAAAAGAGAGCCGGGCAGTTACGCTGATCATACAACCAACCATTATAAAACCAGCCCACCAGTTTCCCAGAGTAAGCGTATACTTTCTCGTTAGTGATATAACCTACCGAATTACCGTCCCACAGATACAAATGCTCGCCGTCAGGAGAATAGCAAACTGGCTGTCCGCTCATTGCGAAGAAGTGAGTAGTGTCTGACATCGAAGGTCCTCTAATTCAGATTGATTTAACGCGGGCCCGCGGGTGAATATAGACGTTCTTGGGATCCGGTGAGACAACCTTGCCTACAACCCCAAGCACCTCAACACGCCCCTCGCAATACACTGTGCCCTGCACTGTTCCTCGAACGACAACTTTCGCTCCCGACTTCACAAGTAAATCTTTACAAACCATCCCCATTAACGAAACCTCACCACCTAAGACAGTCATTGAACCTGTGACCATCCCCGTAAAGTCGATGCTCTCCGTGACAGTCCAATCACCATTAATTTTCTTTGATACTGGTCTCATAATCGGTCCTTTAATTCACTGCTACTTTTGCAGCGGAATTTCGCATACGGTCATAGCTATCTTGCCAAAGCCAGTCAGTGAATTCGTCGTGAAATCTTTTGCTATTCTCTGTTTCTTCACGCTTCCGCGCACATTTTGCGGCAATATTGGCCATGATCATTGTTAACGACGGCTGAAAACCGGAACAGGCATCATCTGGAATATCAAGTGTATTAATCACCAATAGATAATCGTTTGCGGGATCACTCATGTTGACATTCAAAGTATCCTGATATGTAAAAGACAGCATCCGCAATGCTAACGCTTTCTCTTCGGCATCGAGGTCGTCAAAGTTCATACATTTGGTCCTTTAATCAAATATTGAAAAGTAAAGACTTGTTGCTGCAATCAATAATGAACCAATGGAAATTCCTACCGCCCTTTTCGAATTTGACCGGCTGACTTTTAAGTCCTGCTCTTCAATTGCACCCAAGTAACTTTCAAAAAAATCTCGCAGCAATTCTACTTCTTGATGCCCCTTGGGGACTGTCAAAAAGTCCCCTAATTGCTTTGGAGGTTTCTCGCTACTCAGCTTTTCGATAATGCTGTTGATTTCCCTTCTGCTGCTGTTGTCGCAGAAACGAAATAGTAGTGAAGAAGATTGATCATCAAAAATTTTAGCGGCCTTCCTATCAAGTCTCCCATACCTCCAAGCTGTTACGCCGCGAGAGCAATTGGATGCTAATTCCTTATTTCGCGACAAAATCTCTTTTGAAGCGTCAATAACCGCCCTCTGGGCTTCAAGAAGCTCAGACGGTGTTGGTCGCTTGATTTTGTCCGAAGTATTCAATGTGAAGGTCCTTAAATTAACTGTTCTCTGATGCTATTAGCCGTATATTGTGAACTCGTAGACCCCTCTTTTCCAACTTCTTTATCAGATCGAGCAGAGCGACATCTTCATCATTTTCGTACACCGTTTCCGAAAACGCTGGGTTGCCAGTCTCAGGATCTAGGCATCGAACAACCCACTCGGCGCTCAACATGTCCATACGGAGGTGAACGAGCCCACCGGCAACATTGCCTTCAAAGATCCTGTAAGCTGCCATGAGAGAGTCCTTTAATCCAAACGCCTTAATAAGCCGACGCGTCATGTTTCGGCGCATCCGATCCAGCCGAGCGTTTGTGTTCGTCAGTGGAGAAAGCGCCGGTCGCCATTTCAACTTCAATAAACAACTCCTTCAACTGGCCAGACGGCGGCTTAACACCGTGATGGGTTGGCCTGGTATCAGGATAGGTCAAGTTCCACCAGCACCGACGGACAATAAAGTCCTCGGTCCCGACCTGACCATCTCGCTGTACCACGACGTAGTCACCGATAGATGGAACTGCTGGCAGTTTCATCGGCAACTGGTAATCAGCTTCACCACCACCAGCCGGGACAATTACTAAAGTTAATTCAATCATTTATAGATCCTTTAATGAAGCTCTACTCTACGTCTACTTCAGGCAATTCGAATTCATCATCATTCAGCGACATATCTGCTATCAGATAAGTATCGCCGTTAATAAATGGCAGATCAAAACCCATATCTATCACGCCCCAAATGTGAGTTCGCTTCATCTCAATTCGGTCAGCTTTCGAGAGAGCTGAAAATAGTTCATGACTAACTTTGACACCTTTGGGTTTAAACCGGTGCCTCTTGATAGCGTTGTCGAGTTTAGTAATCATTAATCAATCCCTAACGGTCCTTTGTTCAAATCAGTTTGCAGCAGTGCAGCGAAACTCTCTACGTGGGCTATCCTGATGAAGTGGACGGTGACGTGTTTTTGAGCGAGGATGAAGTCACAGTTACCTATCTAATGGTAGATTTGAAAAATGCTTTGTCATCGAGTCCAGACGACGTGCACAAAGACATTTCTGCCGCTGAAATCTTAGCATTTGCTAACAAAATTGGCCTTCAAACTTTACCAGTAGAAATTACAAAATAGGAGCGTCACCAGTGATTTCAAAATCCGTGTATAGCTCAGTGGTAGAGCCGACCGCTCATAACGGTCTGGTCGCTGGTTCAATCGTGTGCGCCCGGTAATTCCCTTAAGCGTTTATTAGTATCTACTGATACTTCTTGAACGCCTCCAGATATTTCCTATCACTTTCGTCCTTAAATTTATCTTTATTGCTTGCTAACGCACTAAACTTCTCGTGGATGCTCTTGTAGATGATCAGATGAGCTTTATTCTGCAACAACTCTTCATCAAACTCATCAAGCTCTAAATCCTCCTCCACAAAACGGTTCAGAAGATTAAGAATGGCGTGCTTATCAATCTSATCAATAGCCTTCCATTCCTCCGAAGCTGGGTCGTGAAAAAGCCCCTTGCCATCTTCAATTTTTAAGATTTTCATATCCAGCCTTTCTTGCATAATACGCCGGTTCGCCAGCTTCTAGGCAGCCGACGGTTACGTCGTAAGTAGATAAAGTTTTACCATCTCTTGAGGTTAATTCCTTGCTCGACGGATATCCGGAATAAACCCGGTACTCCACGTCTCCATCCACTATTTCTTTCTGTGTGTAGATTAAATAGTCGGGCTGGATCGATGCTCCGACGGTTGCGTTATGTGTAACCAGCACTACTGGCATAGTTTTCGATATGTCTTTAATTAGCTCATTCACGCCTTTGCGGAGAAACTGATTATCGAATGAAGATTCTGGCTCATCAATAAGTAACAGGTCATACTTCTGGGCATCCTCTATTTCCTGGAGCAAGTTAAACTCTGACCTCTCTCCTCCTGAAACTGGAAAACCATGTGAATTAAGAATGGTATATTCCACCTTAACAAAATAATTATGAAGATCAGCCGACTGCAATCCCGGTATTTCCCTTAGCTCTTGCAGGTAGTGATATGCTGAATTGTAGGCAGAAAATGCGGAGCTAAACGCTTTCTGACTTTCACTGTGTTTTTTTAAGTCCAGTGCTCCCTTAAAATTTGCTGTCTTCGCTACTATTTCAAACCCCTGCAGATTTGCGCTTTCAATTAACCGCTCCGACCTTGTTAAAGTCACAACTTCCGAAAATTTATCTACCTTAATTTTGTTCATCGCCACTTCGTACAGGTCTACATCTTCGATGGTTGTGGCTGCGGAGCGTGAATGAAGGTCACGCTTAATGTCTTTGAGAAGCTCGTTAACCCACTTTTTCTTTCGGCGTTCTTGATCTTTAGTAGACCAAATAGTCATTAGCTCAATAATCAAATCTTTTAAGGACTGTAGCTCCACATGTTTGTCAATTGTGGCTCGATACTCAACATTGTTGATCAAGTGTGATGTTGAAGATATCAGCCCTTCCAACTCATCTAGTACAAAAGAAGGAAACGGTTCCTCATTAAAAAGCTTGGCATTCGAAAACGTATCGTGACGCTCTGTTTCCGAAGCGAATTTTAGTAAAGACGTTATGTATTTTTCTATGCCGCGATCATCTGCGGCCAAGTCAATTTCGAGCACATCTTCTATAACGTTGGATAATGGCTTTAGAAAATCCTTGGTGAGTAGGCTTTTCTTATCACTCAAAATCTTATCAAATCTTAGCCTATCTTTCTTTTCATCTCTTTCAACTAATGAAAACTGCCTGAGGTATTTAATTTCCTCAGCTTCACCCGCAATTTTATCCAAAAAATATGACTTTCCAGATGAACGCTCACCCATAACTACATTTAGGCCAGTAGATATCGGTTGCCCGTCCTCGAATACCGTAAAAAGTTTGTTAGATTCTGTAGCTGAGAGAGCCACTTTCGCCTTATCAGATAAACAATTTTTAATTGAAGGAAAAGTAGCGTCATCACAATCCAGGTATGTGTGGCGCACAGGGAACTTGTTCAGCTTTGTTGACATTCGGCTATCACTAAAGAGAACCGGCACAAGTCGATCTGCATTGTTGATACAGTACATGAATTTCTTGGCGCTACTGACCTCGCCAGCAGTTATGAAATCAGATAAAGCACCAATAACTTTTTCGGGCAGAGACGGCTTTTTATCATAATGCGGAATTAAGATATATTGGCCAAGGTCGGGAAATATATCTTCAAACTTTTCGACTGATAGAGATTCTTTTTTACCCGGCAATTCATGTGAGACTCTCTCACACCTTTCGGTAAAATCATCTAAATCTTGACCATCACAAATTAAAAGTATGTGTCCCTTATCCAGATTTATTTCAATCGCAGGATAAACCGTACAATCCAGTTTTTGCTGAATTTCTWTAAACTGATCTTTGTTAAAGACGTTGTGGTTCGTAATTGCAATCGCATCCAATGCAGTGTTTGCTACGTAATCTTCAATGGTCTGAAGTGAAAAATCAAATGGCGCATCACAAGGCGTCTGCACAGTATGCATATGAAAGTCTATTTTTATCATCGATTGCCCCCAGCTCACGTTCGTAAGCAGAATAAAGCTCCCCGCCGGACTACACAACCCCATATAATTAAAATCCCCTAATACGTGTTTAGTCAATGCAAATAGCAGTGGGACATTTATTACAATATTGATCGTTCATTAGAAGCAAGCTGGCCTGAAAAATGGTGGCCCCCTACTCAGAGTAAGCGCCTGTCGAGYYGMWWNASAGNTATTGSAGCTGTAGCTGTGCTAACAACAAGAGGCCACCAAGGATTCTATTTTAGGCGTGATAACGGTGATATGGC
>JAESRJ010000108.1 GCA_016764715.1 Kordiimonadaceae bacterium
AGGTGCAAACATTACGGAGTCCGGTGGAGCATCTTGTTGAACGAAGCCGCTACGCGGCAGAGTTTACCCACCTCAATTCTCCATCAATAATTCCTCACCGCACTTAATCAGAGTGCGGACAACTGAGGAATTTTGTTATGAACAACAAACAACAAGCACACTTCGATCGCCTGTATGAACAGCATGTTAACGCACTGATTCGACAAGGCAAGAGTAAGGTCACGATTGACTGCTACTCTCGGGCGCTGCGCCGAATCAGTCAGTTCTTTGATCGATGTCCTGATCAGTTATCCCTGGGTGATCTCAAATCCTTCTTTGCCAGTCTCGCTAAGTCGCACTCCTGGAGCACGGTTAAAATTGATCGCAACGGTTTACAGTTCTTTTATAAGCATGTGCTGGATAAACAATGGACATGGGTTGATATCGTTAAACCCCCGCAAGTCAAAACCTTACCCGATATTCTCTCGTCAGCTGAAATCTCAATGATGATCAATGCAACCCGTGAGATCAGATACCAAACCTTCTTTCTCACCGTATACAGCATGGGCCTACGGTTAGGGGAAACGCTCAATTTGACCATTGGTAATATTGATGCGGCATATCCACGGATTCATATTCGGGGCGCGAAGGGCAATAAAGACCGGTATGTCACTTTGCCTTTGTTGACATTGAAGGCGCTACGCAGATATTGGGCCATTCATCGTAATCCCGTTTTAATCTTCCCAGCGGGCAAAAGTGTCCAACAACGATTTGAGGCCACCGTACCAATGGATCGGGGTGGACGACAAAAATCTTTCAGGAAAATAGCCAAGGAATGCAATATTCATAAACGGGTGCATATCCATACTTTGCGCCATTGTTACGGTGCGCATCTGGTAGAAGGCGGATTGCATCTTCGGGCCTTACAAACTGAACTGGTCATGCCTGCCCAAAGGCGACAGCGCTGTATACCCAGCTTACCGAAGTCACGATGCAAAACACCCTGGCGCATATTAATACCATGGTTGATCGTCTGACGATTTCTCTGGATGGGGAAATTAACTAATGGCCTTGCTTAGTATACTCAAATCTTATCGGGCGGACTTTGAAGCCAAATATGCCCAATCAATTACCCGCCAACAAACCAAAGCAATCAATGCTGTCGTCGATTGTCGATCAGCACGGTACGGGGCTACTGCACTGGATTGCAGCCAGTGTGATTACCATACGTTGAATTATCATGCCTGCGGCAATCGCGCCTGTCATCAATGCCAAAACTATGACACAACCCAATGGATAGAAAAGCAACAACGCAAATTAYWRYMARWMKTATAGCGCGTCAATCACCTTGGCCGGTTTACCGTCAATTAACTTGTCCGGTTGAGTCCGCTTTAGTCTTTGGTCTTTAACATTGTCTTTCGTCTATAACTTTCCCCCTTACATTGCAGTATTTTGGCGTGATGCACTAACCGATCAATTGCCGCAACCGTCATCACTGTGTCGTCAAATAGTTCATCCCAGTCTTCGAACGACTGGTTCGATGTAATGATTAAACTGTGACGCTCATAACGGTGTGCAATTAATTCAAATAGCACGCTGGTTTCTTGATCCGTTTTTCGGATATAGCCGATATCGTCCAAGATGAGAACCGAGTACTTATCAAGTTTTAACAGCGCATCTTCCAACCTGAACCCTTGTTTGGCTTTTTGTAAGTGCTGTACCAGTGCGCTGGCTGAACTGAACTTTACGCGGATACCGGCTTCTACTAAGCCATAACCAATGCTGCTCGCCAGATGAGTTTTGCCGACGCCGCTGGCACCAAATAACAACAGATTGTCACCCGTCTTCACCCAGCTGGGGGAATCAATCAACGCCTCTATCTGTGCGTGACTGACGCCGTCTACTGCACTGAAGTCGAAGTCCCCTAGTTGCTTCCCTGRGGGTAAACTCGCTTCTTTCAAATACCGGGTTAAGCGCTTGTCTTCACGCTTGGCTAACTCCATATGGCAAAGTTCCGCTAAATATTGTTGCGGTGACCACTGTTCGGTTAAGGCTTTTTCGGCCACTGCCTGCCAGTGGGTTCGAACCTCACTGAGACGTAATTGCTTCAGCATTAAGGGTAAAGACGCGGCGGCATTATTCATGACGACCGCCTTGCAAAAGAGATTGATACTGACTCAATGCGTGTTGGTGGACGGTGACTTCTGGGATGGCGGGCGGCGTAGGCATAAAACGATCTTCACAATCAAAGACACTCGGCAAACGGCCTTGCTCAATGCCCTCCAACACAAATCGACCCAAAGCTTCTTCTCGATTGCTTTTGTGCGCTAGGTGCAAGATTCGGACAATATAAAGGCAGGCCTTATCGGCTGAGAGTTGGTCATCAACATAAAGCCAGATTCGGTGATAATCGTCAGTCGGTAAAAGTTCAGATCGCCATTGAGAATGCCGGAACGCTCTGGGTTTTTGCACCAGTGCGCCAATGACATGCTGGTAATTGACGCTACGACCTCGCGTGCCCTTTTGGGCAAAGACACGCTCTAACGTCAGCGTTTTAGTACCACCGAGATAAACATCAAGCCGATTATCATAGAGACGAACCTTTACTCGGCCACCAACCAAGCGTGAGGGCACAGTGTATATRWSCMKTKYWAWWKYYWWWRWSCWRGMYMRYGTWRWKCRGRKKCGGAACRTGTCAACCTCATTTGAACAGTTATYAAAAAGATAACATCTATTGGTCGCTGCCAGGTTACCCACYGCTTTGCTTTGCGCTCTAGAGGGCGCCACAAAGCCGTGGATAACCTTCTTATTTAACATAACCGGCAGCCGTTAAAGTCGGAAAGTTCACGCGGTCATCGCCTGYCAATTCTCCCTCCGATTCGCTCACAGGATTKATCGCGACAGTTTTCGGYGGCATTTTGACCATSGGYCTRCCCATCACAAAACGTTCTGGATTGAGCCCATATCGTTCGTCAAGCGCCTGCTGTTTTTGTTCTGCAATTTCATGGTAACGGCCCGTAAAAACTTGCTCAGGCGTATATCCYGCCAAACCACTATGATGATGTTCGAAGTTATACCAATCAAARTAATCTTCGCACCAGTTGCGGGCATGGCACACATCGTTAAATCGACCGGGATAATCAGGTTGGTACTTTTGTGTTTTGAATAGACTTYCACTAAAGGGATTATCATTGCTGACACGCGGCCGGCTATGACTACAGGTCACGTCCAACTCACGCATTTGATCGAGATAGCCATGCGCAGTCATAGGCGAGCCGCGATCTTGATGTAGCGTAAGTTGCTGAGGCTGAATAGAGTAACGGACAATAGCTTCTTCCATCAGCTGTTGAGATAACGCGCTGTTCTCCTTCAGTGAGATCATCCAGGCAACCACAAAGCGGCTGAAGAGATCCAGGACAACATAGAGCGACAGATAAACACCCCGGCGGATAAGCGGTAATTTTGTAATGTCCCAGGTCCAAACCTCATTGGGTGCCTGTGCCAATAGTCTCGGAATCGCATGGTGCTGGGCTGGGCGCTGATTGCGCCGGTCACCGTTCTCACCCAGGCCGCGCAGAATCCGATGCATCGTGCTAACAGAACAGAGGTATTGACCTTGCTCAAGCARCCGCTGGTAAACTTCGGCTGGGGGTTGGTCCGAATAAGGTTTGCTGTGTAACACTTCGATGATCTTGGTTCTTTCCGCCGAACTCAACGCCCTGGGTTGCGTGGATTTCTTACGCGACCGTCGGGGTGCTGATTCATTATTGGCAGTGCGATGTTGACGCGCATAGACCGTGCCGCGATTGAGACCCAGGGCGACACAGGCTTGCGCTAAGGGCAATCGCTGCGGTCGTTGTTCGAGAACCGCATTCATGCATCTTTCCCACTGCTCAAATGATCGAGCATCGATAAGGCTTTTTTTTGAAGATCAAGGCAATCGTTGGCGACCTCAAGCTTGCGACTCAATCGCGCATTTTCTTTTTCTAATTGTTCAATACGACGCTGCTCCGGCGTCTTAGATGCGACGGGACCTGGCGCACTCTTGCTTAAACCGGCAACGCCATTTTCGGCAAATTCTCGGCGCCAATCAGCGAGTTGATTATTGTATAAYTTTTCTTTCCGGAGCAAGGCRCCGAGTTCGCCATGTTTRCACGCATTTGCCTCTGCGATAATTCGGAGCTTGTACTCTACGGTAAACTTTCGGCGCATCCGTTTTTCCAAAGCRGGTTCTGGWGTAATCTGAGTGCTGTAGTGTTTTGGTGTCGTTTTCGGCATATCTCTGGTCTCTATAAATCGCCCTGAAATCTATATTATCCCAAACAGAGGGCGTATAGCATCAGGTTGACACACAGGGSTAYMGACMWGGKSSWSAWWTYRSKYAMGSMKRWMKNTCGATCAGGGTTAAGTGTTGAAAGCATCTTCCGCTGCATGATTCTGAAACAACAAATGGGGCTCAGCTATGAAAAGCTCGCTTTCCATCTATCTGATTCAATGAGCTATCGAACCTTTGCCAGATTACCCCACCATTTGATGCCAAAGAAATCATCCTTACAATCAACAATACGACGCATCAAGCCTGAAACGTTAGAAAAGGTTCATCACATACTCTCTGCTGAGTGGCTTGAGGAAAAGCAGATATCATTGGAGAAATTGCGCATTGATAGTACGGTTGTGGCGAGCAACATTACGCCACCGAGTGATAGTCAATTGTTGAACGACAGCGTAAGAGTATTGAGTAGGTTATTGGCCAGAAGTCGGGATAAAACCGGCGTAAAGATCCGCTTTACTGACAAAAGAAAGGCGTCAAAATCTTTGGCTTTTCAGATATTCAACGCGAAAAAGTCCGGAAAACAAGCACTTTATCCTGAATTGCTGAAATTAGTTCACCTGGTCTTGCGACAGGTTGAGCGTGCGCTATTTCGGATTCGGGCGGAAAGTGCCATGACTTTATCAACCCAGCAATGGATCAGTGATCTGGAACACTACCGCGACTTGGCCTTGCGCGTTGTCGATCAGACGGTACGCCGTGTTATCAACCAGGAAAACGTCCCTTCGACGGAAAAAATAGTCAGTATATTTGAAGCGCATACTGACATCATAGTAAAGGGTTTTCGTGAGGTGCAATATGGTCACAAGATCAATGTGAGTAGCGAGAAGCGCGGCTTTATCACTCACTTGTCAATAGAATCAGGTAATCCATCAGATTGTGAAAGATTCCTGCCAATCCTTCATGCCCATCAGAAGGATCTGGGTAAGCTACCTGGATCTGTTGTCTGTGATGGCAGCTACGCGAGCAAAGACAATGTTTCGAAAGGCAGGGCGCTGGGGATTCAACACGTTGTATTCCATAAACGAGTGGGCTTATCGTATCTTGCGATGGGGGTAAAAAAGAAGACCTTTGAGCGTTTACGTAATTTCAGAGCAGGGGTTGAAGGAAATATATCTGAGCTAAAGCGCGTCTTTGGCTTAGACAAAGCAAAATGGAAAGGCCATGACGGTTTCAAGGCTTTTGTCTGGAGTTCGGTGATCAGTTATAACCTGGTGCGTTTAGCGCGATTTCAATCTGGCTAGATACTTTTGCGGTATATTGAGTGTGGTTTTTAACAAACTCTGTTGCTACAGAGTAATATGGCGTGGATCTAAATCGCCAATAAAGGCTGGAAACAGCCTCGGGGGCGTCGTAAAGATATCATTGTGACATCGTTTTTGAGAGAAGACTGAATCCAACTATTTACAGTCTCAATATTTTCAAAAATCGTCCATTTATGGATGGGCACCAGCTAGCCTTGATCTGACCGTTCTGATGGTACAGCTGGGCAATGAGCTCAAGCCCTATCCTGCTAG
>JAESRJ010000327.1 GCA_016764715.1 Kordiimonadaceae bacterium
GATCATCGCGAAAAGCAACAAGGCATCTTTTTCAGGACGTATAAATAAATGTTGATCGGCAATTTTAGCGGTGCGCGTACGACGAGGATCAATCACAACGATTTTACCGCCACGTTTTTGGATAGCTTTCATGCGACCAATTACATTAGGAGCTGTCATCATGCTACCGTTTGAGGCAATCGGATTTGCGCCGATCAGCAGCATATAGTTGGAGCGGTCAATGTCCGGCACTGGGATCAAAAACTGGTGCCCATAAAGCAGATGCGCAATCAGCATGTGCGGCAATTGGTCAAGCGACGCAGCCGAGAAATGGTTCCGCGTGCCGATAGCTTTACGCAGCTGGCCCGCGTGGGTCAGCGTGCCGTAATTATGAACACTAGGATTGCCCGCGAATATGCCAACCGAATTTGGCCCGTAGCGGGTTTGCGTTGCGACTAGCTTTTCCGCAATCGTCTCAAATGCTTCCTCCCAGCTGATTTCCTGCCAGCCGTCCGCGGTTTTCTTGACAGGCTTTGTCAGCTTGTCCGGGTCTTCATGCAGGTCTTGTATTGCGGTCGCCTTGGGGCAGATGTGGCCTCGGCTGAAATGGTCGTCTTTGTCTCCGCGGATAGAAAGGATTTTTGACCCCTCTGTTTTAATAACAATGCCGCAAATTGCCTCGCATAGATGGCATGAGCGATAATGGGTTTGAATTTCCGCGTTCATAGACGTTTCCCCGCAATTGATAAGACCTGACATGTTCATAATCTAGAGGGAAGATATTAGGCGTCAAGGCTAGCGGGCAGCTGAATGCAGGATARTGCTTTTTCGGTCCCGTATCCAATATCCAGGCCTCCYGTTGTTGACAATGCAAACGAGGTTCGTTAGATAATGACTGAACAGTYGGTCAGTTAAAGAGCAAGATAAGCTAATGCGCCCTCAGCTTGGAAAAGAYAAAATATTGGRYGYWRCRRTTSTGSKTTTTTCAAAGGCCGGATATCACGCGACATCGATCAGCGATATCGCAACTGCTGCGGGCGTATCCAAAGGGCTTATGTATAATTATTTTGGCAGCAAAGAAGTGCTTCTACTGGCTATAATTGATCACGCCAGCGCAAAGATGTTCAGTGTGGCATTGGTCACTACTGAGCAGGCAGGGTCTTTCAACATTGTGTTGCGGCGCTTTTTGGATAGCTTTCAAAGGTTGTTGCAGAGCCACAAAGAGTATTTGGCTTTTCAGATCAGCCTCCTGGTGCAGCCGGATTTAAAGGAAGTTGTTCGCGTGCCGATCCAGCGCCGGGCTGAACAACTGCTTCAGGCGATGGTCGAAATGTTCAGCGCCCAAGGCTGCGACAATGCGGATGTGCTAGCCCGACGTTTTGTGATGGAACTGGATGGCTTGACGCTGCATTATTTGGCCGTGTTTGAGGATCTTCCGCTCGATACTATGATCGATAGGCTTTTTGATAATTATAAGGATTACGGCAAGTGACGAAGTATGAAATAGCAAAAGTGGAGGCCGGTAGTCTTTCTGACCTCAAGGCCAATTACATTCGCTCGCTGTCATCAGCCTTGGACGGCATGTGGCAGGCTTTTGTGTCTTTTTCTGACCATTATGCAGTGACAGTTGATACCAAAACCGTTGCGTACTGTGCGGTGAACGAGGAGGAGAAAATTCTCCAGTTCCATGCGGAACGGGGCCAAGACGCGGAGGCTATATTCGCACAGGTTCTTGAAGCGACCGGCGCAGACGGTGCCTGTCTTTCCACTGGTGAAGCGCATGCGCTGGCATTGTGTATGGATAAGCAGACGACAGTTAAAGTGGGCGCGCTGCTGTACCGCCTTGATGAAGGGGATGCCATTGAAGCGCCGGCGTTTCCAGTAAACACTTCCTTTAATGTGGTGACCAAAGAGGAACTACCTGAACTCGTTGATTTCGCCCATTCTACACTCGGCGCTGACAGGGAATGGCTGAACGGCTATTACGGCTGTATGATTTCCAGAGGGGAGTTGCTTGCCTTGCGGCGTGACGGCGGTGTGCTGGCGACAGGTGAACTGCGGCCGAGTGTTTCGCAGGTACCTTTCGCAGATGTTGGCATGGTTGTGGGGCAAAGTATGCGCGGGCAGGGCACGGCGACAGCAGTTTTGCGGACACTTATTCTTATGTGCCGGGATAAAGGGCTATCACCAGTCTGTTCGACTGAGTGTGATAATGTTGCCGCGCAAAAGGCTATTACGCGCGCTGGATTTATGAGCGGCAACAGAATGTTAGAAATTACCTTCTGAGGTGGGTCTATGCCTTGTGGCTGGCTTTGAAGTGTGCCTATTAGTCTGCAGCCTTTCGCGTAGGCAGTTCAACATGTTGGGATTTATTCGTATGGTGCATAACTAGTGGCATTTGATATTACAGACCTTGCCGACTTTTGTTGGAACGATTTCTTCAATAGTCAGGTTGAAGCCGATGAATATACCGAGACACTCCCTGCTAAAGTGTTGGAAGTTCATCGCGGCTGGATCCGTGTTTCGCACCCTTCTTTTGACAAGATGGTGCCAGCCTTCGTTACTGAGCTGGACGATGAGCAAACGGCGGCAACAGTTGGTGATTGGTTGCTCCTGAACCGCGAGACCGAGTTGCCGCAGCGCCTGCTCCGTCGCAACAGCCTGTTTAAGCGCCGCGCGCCGGGCACAGATAATAAAATTCAACTAATTGCCGCCAACATCGATACGCTTTTTATCGTCTCGTCCTGCAACAAAGACTTTAACAAAGCCCGGTTGGAGCGGTATCTGGCGCTTGCTGCCGAAGCTAACGTAACGCCCGTGCTAGTGCTTACCAAAGCAGACCTAACCGACAATCCTCAGGAATATGTGAAAGAGGCTGTCGGCCTGTTGCCGGGTTTGGTAGTCGAGATTGTCAATTCTAAGGACAAGGAAAGTGCCGGTGTTCTTTCCGTCTGGTGCCAGCACGGTCAATCTGTTGCACTGATCGGTTCGTCGGGCGTTGGCAAGTCCACGCTCATCAAAACGTTAGTCGGCGACGAAAATATCGAAACGCAGGACATACGCGAAGATGATGCCAAGGGCCGACATACGACCACGGGTCGGACTTTCTACCGTTTGCCTACGGGCGGCTGGCTTCTTGATACCCCAGGTATGCGGGGGCTTGAGCTTACGGACGCAACCGTTGGCGTGGACGAGGTATTCTCAGATATTCTTGACCTGGCGCAAGGCTGCAAGTTTTCTGATTGTGCGCACGATACGGAACCGGGCTGCGCCATCCGCGCGGCACTTGAAAGCGGTGCCTTGGATGCTCGCCGGGTTAAACGGTGGCAGAAGTTGGAATCGGGTGATACGCGGGCAGGGTCGCCTGTAGAGCGGCATAGCCGCGACCGTGCACTGGGGAAAATGATCCGCCAGGCCAAAAAAGATAAAAAGAAGAAGGGCAAAAACAAGTAACGCAGCTGGTGGCTTGTGTAGGCGTCGGCCACTTTGCTAATTGCCGACGCGTGGCTTTTTCTCAGTTACTGGATAAAATCTAAGGTTGGTCCTTCTGGCACAATGCCGTTCGGGTTAAGTGCGCGGATGGAGTAATAGCCTTGCTTGATATGGTCGATATTCACAGTCTTGTTAATGCCCGGTAGCGCATAGACCTTTTCCAAATAGGCTGACAGATTAGGATAGTTCGCAATGGCTCGTATGTTGGTTTTGAAAAGGCCAAAATAGGCGGCGTCAAAGCGCACAAGCGTAACAAACAGCCGGATGTCACTTTCAGTAAACCGGCTGCCGAATAAATACTCTTGGTCTGCCAAATCCGCTTCTAGCTGATCGAGCGAATTGAATACGCCTTTTAGTGCTTCTGAGTACGCCTCTTGGCTGACCGCAAGACCGCATTTGTACACGCCGTTATTAAGGGTTTCGTATAGCCATGTGTTTTTGGCCTTGATGGCAGCCTCGAGGTCCGCTGGCCGAAGGTTTGTTTGGGTGCTGGTTAGGTGACCAAAGGCGGAATTGAACATATGGATAATATCCGCGCTTTCGTTATTCACGACCGTTTGTGTCACTTTGTCCCAAAGGAGTGGGACGGTGGCTCGGCCAGTGAAGTTAGGGTCAATTCTGGTATAGAGCTCGTGCATGAAATTCGCGCCGTTTACCGTATCCATATTTGAGCCGGGATAGGGCCCAAACTTCCATCCTTGATCTGTTAGCGCTGGTTCAACGACAGAGACGCTGATGAAGTCCTCTAGGCCAAGAAGTGCGCGCGCCATAAGGGTTCGGGATGCCCAGGGGCAAATCAGGGCGACGTAAAGATGGTAGCGGCCAGCTTCAGCTTTGAAGCCGCTAGCGCCCGTTTGCCCAGCGTCTCCGTTTGCTGTAATCCAGTTCCTGAAGCTAGAGGTTTGGCGGATAAAACGTCCTTTTTCGTCTGATTGTTGAACCGGATGCCAGTCTTTTGTCCAAATGCCGTCTATCAACATTGTTCTGTCTCTTCAGTCAATTCGTTGGGAGGGGGCCCAGCAACGTGTGCTGGGCCAGAGAAGGAGGTTCTAGTTCTTACTGAGCGGTTGCTTTGGTCATACCGCTGAAGACTTTCTTACTGCTGTAAGCGCCGTCGCCTAGCAATATCTGAATGCCGGAAAGGGCGATTAATACGGCAGGGAATTCCCAACCACCACCTGTGTTGGAGAAGAGCCAGCCGTTGGCACCGTGAGCAAAAATGATAGAGCCCAGCAAGATGGGTGCAAGTGATGCGCTAATGATCCGTGTTTGAATGCCCGCGATTAGGAGGAGGCCGCCACCAAACTCTGCAATGATCGTTGGGTAGGTTAGAAGGTCAGGCAGGCCGATTGATGTTAGGTATCCGGCAAAGCCAGCTGGCGTGAAGACCATAATTTTCAGCAAGGCGTGCGCTATAAACATTGTGCCGAGTGTGAGGCGTGAAAGCAGGGCAGCATATTCTGTGTTCTGTGTGGTCGACATCGTGTGCTCCAATTCATTGTGTGTTTTGATTGTTTTAATCGCCGTGTTAATCGCTGTGTTCGTTGGAGTGAATATGACCTTGGAATTACCTATTAACAATTAGTCAATCCATTGATACATTGTCTTCATATTGTTGACAGAATGGAGATGTAATGGACAAATTGGCTTGTATGCGGGCGTTTGCGGGTGTGGTGGAGGCGGGTGGTTTTTCAGCTGCTGGCCGTGAAATGAAGCTGTCGAAGGCGCTTGTCAGTAAATATGTGGCGCATCTTGAAGACCTTTTGGGTGTGCGGCTACTGCAGCGTACCACTCGAAAAGTAAGTACCACGTCGGTGGGACAATCCTATTATCAGCGCTGTCGGTCTTTGCTTGATGATCTGGACGAACTTGATCTGCAAGTACAGGAAAACCAGAATACGCCAAAGGGCGTGCTGCGCATAACCGCGCCTCTTTCCTTCGCCGAACTTCACTTGATGGATATTATTTCTGAGTTTTCAAATGAGTATCCTGCCCTTGAGATTGACGTAAGCTTGTCGGACCGGTTTGTGGATATTGTCGAAGACGGTATTGATATTGCGCTGCGTATCGCGGAATTGCCAGACACAGCTCTAATCGCAAGGCGGCTTATGGCTGTGCGTGTGCCGCTGTGCGCCGCCCCAGCTTATCTGGAAGAACATGGGATCCCAGAGCATCCCTCTGAGCTTGTGCACCATAAATGTATTCTTGAGCACAGGTATGATGACGCCTACCGTTGGCCTTTCGCGGAGAAGGGGCAGAGCCTCTCTGTGAAACTACATAGTAAGCTCCGCGTTACGGGCGCGCGGGCTGTCAGGGAGCTAGCGCTTGCTGGTAA
>JAESRJ010000109.1 GCA_016764715.1 Kordiimonadaceae bacterium
GAAAACCACACTGAGCTAGATTATAGTGAACGCTATCCTGAGGATAAAGGTTTTATGCCAGCCATCAGAGAATTTAGGCGCAGTTTGATTGATAAGTTAGGGATCAATACCAGCCAGCTGACGTAATAGTGGGGGCAGTTTTTGGTTATACATTGGTTGGCCGAAGCCACGCAACGTCAAACGTGGCGAAATTTATTGTTTAGGATGTGCCTGTCGCGGGAAGGACCATTTCGCCGATATCCCCAATTAGCTGTGTCGTGGAAATGCCTTCCGTACGCGGTAGATACACCACAGAGCAAATTGAGTTAAACTGGTCGAAACGGCCCGCCCAGTCGTCACCCATTACTAAGATATGCGCGCCAAATTCCTGGATATATTGGCCCTTTTTCTCAAGAGACTCTTCAACAAACACTTCATCAACACAGCCGAGCGCTTTTACAATTTCCATCCGGTCGCTGGTTTCATAAACCGGTGCACGGCCTTTTTTGCTTAGATTGAGCTTGCTGCACGAAACGCCAACAATCAGCTCGTCCCCAAGCTGGGCAGCGCGTTCCAGTAGGCGAACATGACCAATGTGCAAAAGATCGTAGGTCCCAAATGTAATAATTCGTTTTTTCATGTTTCTGACTGACTAAGAAGCAATTTACAATATAACGGAGGTGTGCAATATATCCGCCGATTTGCGTTTGTAAAGCTCGGTGCTTGTTCGGCTTGTAAAATTATTTTGTAACCTTAAGTGATTTTTTTTCGTAACGCTAATGGTCTGCAAGCGAGGGGGAATTTTTAGATGGCTATTTCAATTTTTAACGACATCCACACTTATAAAACGAATATGGTAAATGCGTTGAAGCAAGTGCCAGAGGATCGCGTAGAATCGGTCTTGCCTGGTAGCCGCTGGTCAATTGGTAAAACGCATTCTGGCATTGCTATCCCTATAACTGGAGACTTTCGGTCTTTTAGAATTGAAGCTGACGAAGAAACGTCGACATCCTTGAGTTTTTCAAAAGTCATATTCACCGGGCTTGTTTCTGGTGAGGGCATAATGCAAAACCTGGAAAAATACACCACTTGTACGCAAAGTAGCTTTTACGGAAACCGGGTAAGCGCGCGCGCGGCACTCGATGGCCCGTTATATGGGGCCGGGATACATACCCAAAAAGAAGCCAACGCGTGGTGGCAAGTAGATTTCTCTGAAACCGTTCAAGYTAGGCATGTTTTTCTKTACTTGCGGTCTGATTCTGCTGCAGCGCAAAGTCGGTATTTACGCCTGACTGGGATTGATGTTGACGGTAAGGAAGAGCTCATACTGCGCACCGGAAAAGGCAGTGACTTCCGGCAAAATTTTCTAAAGGTTTATGAGCGAGCCCTGACCGCCGCTAATGGGTTGAAGGCAGAGTTGGAAGACACCCAATTTGCTGAATATGATGGTTGCATGACTGAGGCGTTTGACGCTTTGTCAGCAGAGCTGATTGGCGGCGCGGGCTCTACAACGCGTTTAAGCACGGCCAGACGAGAAGAAATAGCACAGCAGCTGCTGACAGCTGCTAAGCTGRCCGCAGGCGGAACCAAAGACTTCGGCATGACAGAGGACACCGGCTTTACTGCAGGGTTCCCCACAGTTAAAGCGCAATTTATTCGCATCCGGAGTTTTGGCGCGGTGCCGACTTCCTTTGGCGGTATACAGGTTTTCTCAAATCAAGATCAACAAGAGCCCATCGCCCAGTTCACAGGGAGTAAAACGAAATTGCACTATGCGGTTAATGGTGCAATTCGGCCTGAATATTTCGCCCTTGGGATGCACGGGAACTGCGTTTCGCGGATCGTGAATTTGGGCGAAGTTAGCGCCATTGATTCTATAAAAGTCTGGAACATCAATAAAATACAAAGCGGCAATACCACTGTTTTAGAATATTGCGTCAGTGAAGACCGAAAAAACTGGACTGTGGTTTACGATAAAGGCATCAGTTTTCAGTATATAAATGATATTCTGGCGTTGGTAGATATGTTGCTGCCGACAGAATGGCTACCAGACTATGGCTACCTCAAAGGCAAGCTTTGTACTCAGTATCGCCGCCGCGGCATGGTGACGCCTTTGGCACGGTTTACGCGTGACAAAGAAGCCTTAAAGAAAGCAGTCTTTGCGGGGTCCGAGGATATTTTCCGCCGCAAGCAGCATTCTGCTCCCCTACGGATGGGAAAACACGGTTTGCATGTACCGCTCTATTTGCGGGACCAAAAGTTTATCATGGGCCACCTGGCTAAAATACGGGATGACATCAGAGCGCTCGGATTTAAACCTCTGCTGATGTACGGCACGCTGCTAGGGGCAATTCGGGAGAAAGATTTCATCCCGCATGATGACGACATTGACCTGGCGATTATTCTTGAAGACGTGCATCCAGACAAATTAGTTGAAGAGACTGATTTGATGTTGGAGCGTTTGCTAAAAGCAGGCATAAAAACTTCGAGAGGGCCCAAGAACGCTCCTTTGTTGCATTGTCAGCGACCACCTCTTACCGTTGATATCTTTGTCCTTACTCATTTCGAAGGAAAAATATACTGGCCGCATAAAGCGTTGGAGATTAGGACTGAGGATGCTGACATATTCTTGCCAACTAAGGATATCGAATTCAAAGGCGAGGTTTTCGACGGCCCAGCAAACCCGGAAGCTGTATGCGAGGCTCGTTACGGCCATGATTGGCATATCCCTAATGCTGCCTTCGAATGGTAGTTTGAAGGAGGATACTGGCTTTTCCCAAGATATTTGTTTCGTGTAACTGTATTTATTAGAATTTAATTCCAATAAACCTCTGATTTATCCCAGGTAAAGAAAAATTCATTTCATTTTACCCTTAAACTTGCGCTAGATGCTGCCCATCTTTACAAATTGAAGAGCGTGGGCTGTATTGTGGCTTGTGCAGCCCCTAAACCAGCTTGTTTTAWACGGTATAKATTTGATGACAAAAACGCTGACMCACCTGAAGCGGCTTGARGCCGAAAGTATCCAGATCATGCGCGAGGTTGCGGCTGAGGCCGAGAACCCGGTGATGCTCTACAGCGTCGGCAAGGATAGCAGCGTGATGCTGCATCTGGCGGCAAAAGCGTTTTACCCGTCGAAGCCCCCGTTCCCGCTTATGCATGTGGATACCACATGGAAGTTCAAGGAAATGATCAGCTTCCGAGATGAGATCGTTAAAAAATACGGTATGGAGCTCATCGTGCACATCAATGAAGACGGCGTGCGCGACGGTATTGGCCCCTTCACCCACGGCAGTGCRGTGCATACMGATRTSATGAAAACCGCWGGCCTWAARCARGCGCTTGATAAACACGGCTTTGAYGCWGCCTTTGGCGGYGCGCGSCGCGACGAAGAAAARTCCCGCGCSAARGAACGCATATTCTCSTTCCGTTCAGCCCAGCATAGGTGGGACCCAAAGAACCAGCGGCCAGAATTATGGTCGCTTTATAATACKCGCAAAKCRMMMGGCGAAAGCATCCGTGTTTTYCCGATCAGYAACTGGACCGAGCTTGATATCTGGCAGTATATCCAYYTGGAAAATATTCCRATGGTACCGCTGTATCTGGCGAAAAAACGCCCGGTTGTTGAGCGTGACGGTCAGTTGATTATGGTGGATGATGACCGCATGCCTATGCGCGACGGTGAAGTGCCGGAAATGAAAATGGTGCGCTTCCGSACGCTTGGCTGYTACCCGCTAACMGGCGCYGTSGARAGCGAGGCCGATACGCTGACCGAGGTTATTCAGGAAATGCTGCTCACCACCACCAGTGAGCGCGAGGGCCGGGTGATAGACCACGACGCTGCTGCCAGTATGGAAAAGAAGAAGCAAGAGGGGTATTTCTGATGTCGCACCAGTCGGACCTTATTGCAGAAGACATTAACGCCTACCTGAAAGCGCAGGAAGAGAAATCCATGCTGCGCTTCATCACCTGCGGCAGCGTAGACGACGGTAAATCTACCCTCATTGGCCGCCTGCTTTATGATGCGCAGATGATCTTTGATGATCAGCTGGCCGCACTGGAGGCAGACAGCAAGAAACTAGGCACCCAGGGCGACGACATTGATTTCGCCCTGCTGGTGGACGGCTTGGCCGCAGAGCGTGAGCAAGGCATCACCATTGATGTGGCTTACCGTTTTTTCTCGACCGACAAGCGCAAGTTCATTGTCGCGGACACCCCCGGGCACGAGCAATATACCCGCAATATGGCAACAGGGGCTTCAACGGCTGACCTTGCCATTSTRCTSATCGAYGCKCGYMASGGWGTKSTCMMSCARACYCGGCGYCACAGYTTTATYGCCWSCYTGCTCGRYATCRRAMAMATWGTRSTTGCTGTCAACAAGATGGATCTTGTTGATTACAGTGAGCAGGTCGTGAAGGATATCGAAACCGAATACCGCGAGTTCGCCAAGGACTTCGGCTTCCGAGAGATTAAAACAATTCCAGTGTCGGCCCTGAAGGGCGATAACATCCTCAATGCGGGCGACAACATGCCGTGGTACACGGGCCCAACCCTGATGCACCACCTTGAGGCCGTGCCAGTGGGTGATGCGCGTCAGGCGGCGGATTTCCGTCTGCCGGTGCAGTGGGTCAATCGCCCGAACCTCGATTTCCGTGGTTTTTCCGGCACAATTGCGTCAGGCAGTGTGCGCGTGGGCGACCGGATCAAGGCCCTGCCAAACGCCAAGGAAAGCACGGTTAAATCCATCGTTACTTATGACGGAGATTTGGATTATGCCGTGGCAGGGGAAGCCATCACATTGACGCTCGAAGACGAGATTGATATCTCGCGCGGTGATGTCATTTCAGGCACTGATAACCCGCCCGAGGTTGCTGATCAGTTCGAGACCAAAATCATCTGGATGTCGGATGACTGCATGCTGCCAAGTAGGCCGTATCTGTTTAAGTTTTCGAACAAATTGGTGCCGGGTTTGGTGACAACCCTGAAGCATACGATCGATGTGAACACCATGGCGCACGGCGCTGCCAAGCAGCTTGGCCTCAACGAAATTGCTGTGTGTAATATCAGCCTTGATAAGCGCATCGCGTTTGATCCGTACAAAGACAACCGTGAGCTCGGCAGCTTTATCATCATCGACCGCATCACCAATAATACGGTGGGTGTAGGCATGATCGATTTTGCCCTTAGGCGTGCGTCGAACATTCACTGGCAAGCGTTAGATGTGGACAAAAAAGCCCGCGCTGATATGAAATTGCAGCGCCCAGCGGTGGTGTGGTTCACCGGGCTTTCGGGTTCGGGTAAATCAACGATTGCCAATATTATTGAAAAGCGCCTGTTCGCGCGCGGCCGCCATACCTATACACTCGACGGTGATAATGTGCGCCACGGCTTGAACCATGACTTGGGCTTCACCGACGTTGACCGGGTGGAAAATATCCGCCGGGTGGGTGAGGTATCCAAGCTGATGGTTGACGCAGGCCTGATGGTGATGACCAGCTTTATCTCCCCCTTCCGGGCTGAGCGCCGCATGGTGGCTGAGCTGATGGAAGAGGGCGAGTTTATCGAGGTGTTTATCGATACGCCGATCGAAGTCGACTACTACAAGCACGGTGGTATTCTGCCGTTCGTGCTGCGCTCGCTGCTCGCAGCGTAAGCGCCCTGCTTTTGCAGGTGCCGCATGCCGCCTCGGCGGCTGCGGCCGATTTGGAAGCCCGGCCTCGCGCCGGGTTTTTTTTCGCCCGGGCTCGGGCCGATACGCCGAATACAGCGGCAGGCGCGCACGCCTCACCGTTCCATGGACGGTTTGCAGAACCTCGCGCGGAT
>JAESRJ010000328.1 GCA_016764715.1 Kordiimonadaceae bacterium
CTCGAAACTATTGAAACGAGCGCCCGAGCCAAGAGAAGCAACAAATTCCTGCGAATTGGTGTCTGAGAAATTCACTGTCAGTGTCTCGTCTGCCAGATTATCTGCGGGGGTCCGAGATATGCCATACCTGTAAGTAATTCTCCAGTCGGCAAAATCCCTCAGCCCGCCAGTGAGAATGGCAGTGCCTGTGTAATTTTGTAATAAACGACGATTATTAGACCGATTAGCGAAATTACTAGAAATCGATCCGCGCTGGTCAATAAACTGCTCMCGCAAACTAGCACGTGCAATAATGGTCAGATGGTCCTCAATAACTTCGGCGTCCAGGGTACCAAATAGATTTTGTCTGGTATCAGTCGTGTTGTCAGACAAAAAGTAGAAATGGTCGAGCGCGTAATCCGCCGCAACTGTAACACGCCTAGCTTCGTACCGTACGTTCAGGCCGGGAGATAAGTTAAGAACGATGTCTGAAACACGGCCAGATTCCGTTAGGAGCGCGTTATCAGTAAACGATAAACGAGCTTCTGCCCTAGGGTCAAAAAACCAGTGATCCGCAGCAAACGCCGCGTTTGCTGTCACAAAGAACAAAGCAAACATCAGGCATAGCGTTGTATAAATTTTGGGCCGAAAATAAGCCACTCACAGCACCCCTTAGCGCCCGCCATACCCATAATAAGTTGCGAATTTTTTATTGCCGCCAGTAAAGCGCGTTTGGTTCAAAAGTAAATTAATATGTTCGCATGAACTGATCATGTTCAGGCTTTCCTTGATCTGCGGCTCCGTCGTTTCTTCAGCATGAATTACAAACACAGTCTGGCCCATGTAGAGAGCCATAACAGATGCTGCAGAACTCGCAAGAACTGGTGGACTATCGAATATGACAAGTCTGTCTGGGTAGCGGTTTGCAATCTCTTCAACTATAGATTCCATCCGGTCCGACGCCAAAAGCTCAGTCGTCAGATTATGTTGCCGGCCTGCGGGCAACAACACTAGGTTAGGCACGTTCGTCCTGATCAAACAATCTCCCACTTCAAGGTCTTTGTCTGCGACCACGTCCATAAGACCACGTCCGCCCGCAACGCCCATGCGGTTCAAGACTTCGGGCTTCGAAAAATCGGCGTCGATCAGGAGAACAGTGGTATCTTGCTCAGTGGCAATTGATAACGCCAAATTGATGGTGCAAAAGGTCTTTCCTTCGCCAGGATTTGAGCTGGTAACAAGGATAATATTACTGTTTTTGCTCTTTTGGGTGCCCTTCGAAAAGGCGTTTAGCAAAATAGACCGCTTAATAATCCTGAATTCTTCGAGCATCAGATTTGGCGGCATATCCGGCGTAATATAACCGCTCTCGCGCAAACCAACCAAATCAATTTCTTCAATTTTGCGCTTTTTTTGCGGCGCTCTTACAACGCTAGTGTCCTTAGCTACTACCGCGTTATCCTGCCCCGTCACACCTACCCCGCTAGGACGCGGCACTTGTACGCCGCCCTCAGGAAGTTTGCTTATATTCGATTTTTCCGCGTCTGCTTTTTTATTTTGCGCTTGCTCTTGTCCAACTTGGCTACCAATGGCAAGACCAGCCCTGCTGCCTAACGGTTTTGCTGAGCCCGCCTTCTTCACAGGCGTAGCAATCTCAGATTCCGACGCAGTAACTGGGTTCATTGCAGATGGGTCACGTCTGTTCGTTTTGGGCGTCCCTATACCAACGCCCATCTTCCCCGCAAACGGATTTTTCTCAACTTTCTCCGCAGCACGCTCCACCAACGAAGCACCTTTTTTACGGGCCTTCTGTTGTTTCGCGGCGCGTTCGATCAAATCCATTTAACTCTCAACTTTCTTTTACTAACTGAACAATCACAGGTTCAGCATTTCTTTTACAACAAGAGCCACAAAAATCAGCAAAAGTGCCAAAAATGCYCCAGCAAACCCGAGCATTTGCAGTTTGCGGCTCTTGGCTTCATCTTCAGACAATATTCGGGTTACATTCCCGAGGACAGGCAAATCGAACTGAGCGCGTAGTTGCTCTACTGTAATCATTACAGGCCGAAGTTGCGATAACATGAACGCCGCGCCTAAGCCGCCAACAAACGCCCCTGCAAACGCTACAAAGAGAAACAACAGCCGATTTGGGCCATTAGAGTTTGCCGGGATTACCGGAGCATCGATTATATTGAAGGCCAATGCTTCAGTACGGCTTTCAAAGCCTTCGCGCAATTCCAAGCTGTCGAGTTCTTCTTGGACATCCTGCGCTCTTCTTCTCAGGTTCCTGTGCGTTAGTTTCAGCGTTGCTTCTTCTGCCCTTTTTTCAGGAACAGACTTAGCCTTTATCGTCAGGTCGTCCACCACTGCTTGCTGGTTAGATTGACGTTGCACATACTCTCGTATGTCGGCCTGAATGCCGATTTTCTCTTTGAAAAGTGCTTCATATAAGGGGTTAGGAATAGAAGTTGTCAAAGTATTGGATTGCCCCGCCTCAAGAGAACCAGCCAATTCTGCCTGAATTTTCTCTTGCTTTGCGTTATATTGCGTTTCCAATTGCTCAATTAACCCAATCAACCGAGCAACGTCCGGCCACTTGTCTTTAAAGCCTTGCGTTCGGAAATCATCCAGTTTTTGCTGATGGTCAGCAATACGAGTTAAAAGAGGGTCCTCATCAGATTTTCCCCGACCGGAGCTTTTTGCCTTGCGAATAGTTGGGGCAGTGTTCCGCAACTGAATACTAATTTCTTCTTCGCGCACGCGCAGTTCAGAAACTTTGTGGACACTGTCCTTTAATTCATCTGCTGCAGCTTCTCGTTTAGAACCGAACCTACCATCGCCCAAATATTCAAAGTTATCTGACCGAAAGGTATTCAAAGCGCGAGATGCGGCCTCCATTTGGTCTTGATACCCTCTGTAAGCTCGTTCCAGCTCGTCTTTCGTACCAGCAGTCTGACTACCGCCAGCCGAACTAGCGCCTTGTTGGAAAAATGATAGAAGATTATCTACAACTGTTTTTACAACAATCGCTCGGTCCCGTTTGCTAAGACGTACATCGTTGTTTTCATATACGATGCGGAAATTAGTTTTATCTAGCGAAAGAATACGAATATCCCGGCTCATTTGCTGGATAAGTGCGTTCTTCAGATTATTGTTGGTTCCCACTAACTGATCAAGCTGGTCTGTTCGCTTTATAATGGTTTCCAGCGTTTTCCGGTTAACAATYGTTTTTTGAAGTTGGTCAACTTTCTTTTGAACATCAATATTGATGCCCAGATTTCTAGCGATCTCAGGCAGCAACGTATCGTTGATAGACACTCGAGCATCCGCAGAATAGCTAAGCGGCATGCGCATAATGATTACCCAACTAACGAGCGCAATAACCCAAGCAGTTGCGAGCATAGCCCAACGCTTACGCCAGATGCCGTAACCAGCAGCCTTAATCTGCTGAAACAGATCATGCAATCCAGGTGTTTGCGWTGCCATTRYSKTCTCCTACGCAWCAAAACCWGCGCTWRWAAAGCGCWKGGTTCTGYTCAGTATACTACAAAATGCTYTCAGGTATAATAAGTACRTCACCYGGCAGTATTTTTACRTTCTTCTYGATGTTTCCATCGCGAATTAATTCRTCAATTYTYAGGCGRTATTYCTTTTGCTCRCCGTCTACGAAACGGATCAAGGTTGCCTGATTGCCCGCAGCAAACTCTGTAAGCCCGCCAACTTGTATCATCACATCAAGCAAGGTCATATTTGCGATATACGGAATAGCCCGCGGTGTACCGGCTTCACCAACAACTCGGACCTGCTGCCCAAAGGGGCCATTAAAACTATCCACCATCACTGTTACGGGCTGAGGATTCATAAAGTCAGCAAAGCCGTCACTAATTTCTTCGGCAAGTATTGCTGCTGTCTTCCCTGTTGCCGCGATATCAGGAATTAACGGAATACTCACAGAGCCATCCGGTCGTACAGTTACGCGCCGTGTCAAGTCAGGGTTCCGCCAAACATGAATATTCAAGACATCAAGCGGGCCAATAATATAGCTTGGCCCAGGGCCTTCATTTGGCGAGACAAATGGTTCCGGGGGAAGCTCTTCCAAGTAGCCATAAAAAGCRGAACAACCACCCAAAGATAGCGCCAAAAAGGAGGCGAACAATGCTTTTGAATACAATTTTATACTAGCCGCCACAGGAGTGCCTCTTCTAAAATTCTTATAATCAGAGTAATTAAACTCTAGCTAGTCTCTCTTATGCATAGTTAAAACCCTATAAATCAAGGATAAAACACGCAAAATCGCCGTTTTCTTGACGAATATTACTTAGTCTATTTCAACCTTTGGCGATTTCTGCTTTGCCAACGTGAACTTTTTGTCACGAATTTGACCTTGAAACTCTGCCTGATCGTCCTTTAGCAGGCTCCACAAGATCGCAGCCGCATTTGCTAAACAAAATATCAGAAAAAACAGTGATAACATACCATTACCGCCCTTCGTTACCGTCCAACTGCAGCTTCCATGCCACGGCTGATTTTACAATTTCTCGCACATCGTTAAATTGCGGCGTCCAATCAAGAGCACTAAGCAGCGCGTCAATATTAGCGACCACAGATGGGGCTTCTCCGTCACGGGGTTCAACAAACCTGTKSSGTACWANAYWATTTAGCGCGTTTTCAATGCATTCAATTACTTCCAGGACGCTCGCCCCTCGTCCATATCCCAAATTCATTGWTATACTAGCAGGATCTGTGCCTAAATACTCCAACATAGCCAAGTGTGCCATAGCAAGATCATAAACATGGATATAATCCCTYACACCTGTTCCGTCGGGTGTAGGCAAATTTGCCCCAAAAATATCCAATGGCCCGGCATCTCCKATAGCTGCATCTATTGTACGCCCAATCAGATGAACTGGATTTTTCAAAAACTGGCCATGCCGCAATTTAGGGTCTGCTCCGGCTACATTGAAATAACGCAGCGCCGCAAACTGTAGGCCATAAGCCCTCTCTGCGTCCCGAAGCATTCTCTCTGTGAACAGTTTGGACCAGCCATACGCGTTCAACGGCATCGTTGCCGCAGTTTCGGGTACCGTCATTTGGCCTTCCACTGTGCCGTACACAGCAGCAGTAGAAGAAAAGACAAACTGCGGAACATCGCACGCAACTGCTGCCGCAATCAATTTGCGGCTCGCTTCGGTATTATTGTCGTAATATTTGAGCGGATTACTTACAGACTCGTCAACCTTAATGCTGCCCGCAAAATGTAATATCGATTGAACTTTATTGGTCCGAATTATGTCTTCAACCAATGTCTGGTTTTGAATGTTGCCTTCATAAAACTTGACCTTTTCATGAAATGGCCTCACCGACCCCGTCGATAGGTCGTCAATTACGATAACGTCGGCGCCCAAATCCAATAAACAGAGTACGGTTTGACCACCAATRTARCCGGCGCCGCCGGTCACCAGAACGGGGCTATTTAAGTAGCTCATTTTTGTACCCTCGTGTTATGCGCCTTTTGGCGTCTTAAAGGCTCTAATAGCATCGGTAAAGATCTCGACTTGAGCGTCAGAGGTCTCCTGCCATCCGAAATTTTCTGCGAACTTTCTGACATCCGCGCGCGCCGGATAATGCGCCATCAAATCCTGGATCGCGGTAGTTAGGTCTTTTGGCTCATCGCTGTCAACAACGCGGCCCGCGACACGGTCAGTGATAAGGTCTGGAGCCGCTCCAATAGCACGAGCGACAACAGGCGTGCCACATGCCATTGCTTCCAGCAACACGTTCGGCCACCCCTCCCTATCTGATGGTAACAGTAGAATATCA
>JAESRJ010000329.1 GCA_016764715.1 Kordiimonadaceae bacterium
CCCAAAAACATGGCGTTTGGGCTCAGATGGTTCGCCGTTATAGCCGATGCCGTTATAATTGTAAGCGTTAGGGGTGCCGCCCACAAATAATACACGGTTGCCTGTAGAATCGCCCGCGCCGCCCATCCGGTAATGGCCCCGGCCCGGCAATTGCGGCAAGCGCCGGTATGTTATTTTAGCAGGGTCTTCGGGATCGATCGTGCCCATCCAGCCTTCGTTCACCGTATCAAATTTACGCCTGCCTTCTGTGTTTTTGCCAACAACGGCGACGCCGTCTGCAATGATGAATTTATTACCTACAATGCCGCCAGCGTGGCCAAACACAGGGCTGCCGGGATAGTCCGCCGCTTTAAACCAAACATCCTTTTCAGTGTCATACACCTGCACATCGCGGATATTACCGGTATTGTGCCAGCCCGACACCAAATAGATATAGCGTTTTTTATAAACAAAGCTGACGGCATCGTCGGTTGGCACAGGCATATCGGCGATCCGGCTGTAGGTTTTACTGACAGGATCAAAGACGAAATTCTCAGGCGCGGACACTTCAGTACCGTCCTTCGCTACCGTGTAACCGCCGAAATAATAGACCTTGCCTGCAACCGCTTCAGCCGTTGCTGCCAAGCGCCCTTCCGCCACCGGCACATCGGGCAGCCGCACCCACGCCGCATCACCTTCCGTGAACATGAAAGCTGCGCGCGACGTATCGGCCCATGTTTTGCCCGCCTTCAACCCAGCGAAGCTAAACAGCGCGCGCTTCCCGGCTACATCCAGTGCAGCCACAGCGTTATTCGAATGCGMYRMWGRYRACGGCGGCGGGCACAATTGCGCATGTCCCTGCGCAGAAAAGCCGAACACTAAAGCTGCCGCTAGAAAGACCCGCGCCATAAGTACTCCTTATAAATCCAATGTGAAAATCACCATGTCGCGGCACTGAATGCCGTTTTCATAGATGGGCTCATCGTAGTTCAGCGTAAAGAAATTCTTGGCGATGCGCGCCATGCGGAATCCTGCCTTTTGGTAAAATGCCAGCTGGCCAATGCTTGAATTTCCCGTGCCAACTTCCATATGCTTTGCGCCAAGGTCGCGTCCCGCTGTTATCGAGGCACCGAGCAGCGCCTTACCAACACCTTTGCCCTGCCATTCTTCCGAAACGGCTATGTTCTTCAGTTCCCAGCTATCCTCGCCCAGTGGATACAGTACGAAAACGCCGACAATAACGCTCTCCCACATGGCACTGTAGAGCTTTCCTTCTTCCAGATACTCTTCGATCATCTTTTGGGATGGGTCAGCCAGCAGCAACAGATCCCACAAATGGGTGGCATCGTCTTCTGCTTCAATATCAAGCTCAATATCAGACATATTAACTATGGTAACTTCCTTCAATTCTACAGCAGCCTATCATTCGGCCTTGGCTGCGTGCAGGCTATTCGCTAGGGTCCCCGAGTTCAAACAGTTTCGGCAAGTTCAAATAGGTTCAACAAGGATACTGAAATGCGCGCATCTATTTTAGCTCTTGCAACATGCATGGTTGCCGCCCCGCTGGTTGCAGAGGACGGTAAAACTACGCTTACWGTGACTGAGCTGATCACATCAGACATTGAAGGCATTGCCAGCCATTACGCATTAGTATCAAAGGTTTTTATTCCCAAGGGCACCACAATCCCGCGCCACACGCATCCAACGGAAGAGTTCCTAACCGTGTTATCGGGTGAGATTATCCTCAAAATTGACGGGCAGCCTAACCAGACATTGAAAGCAGGCACTGCCGTTGTCATTCCGGCGAARTCTGTGCATTCCGCGGTAACGCCAACCCACKATGCGGAAGTCATGGTTTTTCGGGTTCACCCCAAAGGCCAGCCCGTCGCCACACCAGCCACAACTGAAAAGGAATAACCTGTGATCAGTTTTAACGGCGAGACCATTTTAGTRACYGGCGCGTCGCGCGGCATTGGCGCAGCAGCCGCTGRTATTCTGTTAGCAGCAGGCGCAAATGTGGTTGGCACCTACGCTAACAGCRCCGGAAAACTGGCCGCCCTGCAGGACGAATACGGCGAAGACAGACTGCATATTGTGCAGTCAGACCTCGGCATATCTGCAGCTGGTTTTCGTTTGTTTGAAGCGGCGCTCAAGTTTAAAGGCCGTATCGAYGGGCTTGTGAACAACGCAGGTGTTATGCCGTCTACCCCGCATACTGCTGACGAAGATRWATGGCTACAGGACTGGGCGMAGGTAATGGCCGTTAAYGTGCAAGCGGTGGCGGACCTATGCAAAGCAGCGATCAATCATTTTGAAGACCGCGCTGGAGGGACGACGGAAGGCAAGGGCCGCATTGTTACAATAGCCAGCCGCGCTGCCTTTCGCGGCGACAGCCCTGACGCCATGCACTATGCGGCCAGCAAAGGTGCACTAGTGGCCATGATGCGCACCATCGCGCGCGGGTTCGCGGGCAAAGGCATTTACGCTTACTTGATCGCGCCAGGCTGGGTGAAAACTGATATGGCCTCAGTCGCGTATGAGCCCGGTAACGAGCATATGTTGAAAGAAATCCCCATTGGTGATGCTGCCCCGCCGGAGCAGATCGSCAATATGATCGCSTTYCTGCTRTCGGGCCTAGCKGACCACGCMACCGGMGGCACATTTGATATCAACGGCGCSAGCTACGTWMGWTAAMANNAAAWCGMGCCGCCATCTTTACATTTTGCCGCTTAAGCGTTCTGAGCTTCTTTGATCATATCCGCAGGCCTGGCTGGCGGCATTTCATCAAACACGGCAAGGCCCTCGCCGCAACTAGCCCATTTAGGAGCGCGGCTCGCGTACACAAGGACAGAAGGGCTGATTGCATCTGGGTTATCGAGRCTRGAGGCKCGCARGAACAKCATGCCYGARATATCMGCRTTKGARTTATAGATCGAGCTGCTRCAGWTGGGGCAAAAATGATGCAARATCCTGTTGCCGCTATCAGCTTGCGTCTCGTAGCTTTTCAGMTCWCCSSTWATTTTYACKGCGTCRGTCGCCATTGGCACATGGGTGCTGTGGCTGGTGCCGCTGGATTTGCGGCACGCAGTGCACGCACAGTGTACGGCTAGTGTTGGCTTCGCGCTAACCGTATAGCTAACCGMCCCGCACAGGCAACTGCCTGAAAGATGATTTTCCATTTCCATTCTCCCTTGAAAAATTGAACTTTGTAAAGATAGTTACTTGTAACTTGCAATTAACAAGTAACTATCTTTTTCACCCGCTTGCGTCAAGGGTCAAAGCATATTATCCACGTTCTGGAGRCRGATGYTAAATAAGGAACACTATCRGCGCSGCRCAWRRACARCGCWGGSATCARYCTACRGGGCAATAGGTTGGTAATTATGCGAGCATGCRACGCAAGGAATTTATAAATGAGTATGGGTAGCGGRAANTTTGCGACCAAAGCCACAACTGTTGCAGACTCAATTCACAACCGCGCACTAAGGAAGGCCAGGAACTATAGATGACCACAGAATTTCGCTCTCCCTGCCCTATCGCTTCAACGCTAGATATCATCGGCGACCGGTGGACGCTTGTCATTATTCGCGATCTATTGAACGGTAAAAAGCGGTTTTCGGAGTTTCTGACATCTCCTGAAAAAATCACCACAAGCGTTTTAACTGCGCGCTTGGGCGCTCTAGAGGCCAACGGGCTTGTTGCCCGCGAACTCTACCAAACCAAGCCGAAACGCTACGAATATATTCTKGCCGAAAAAGGCCGGCAGCTGGTGCCYATTCTGCAARCCATGTGCGTTTGGGGTAACGAGTTTATTGATGRTACTTGGATACCACCAGCCACCTTCATGCARCAGAAGGCATAGGGTTGCACCGCCTGCCTCTGCTRTAATTTTCTGACTAGAGGTTTACATCCAGGCCCCTAAAACACAAGCAGGTATCGACTGGAGCCCCTCCTGCCAAGGTAGTTTTAGGCCTGCTCTGGACCAACAAAGCATGCCCTAATATTATGCCCTTTTTCACCGTGTGCGCGCATCATTCGAAACAACATGCGGCTAAGGTCGTCGGCAATTGGCTCGTCCCTATTGGCGAACACAATCACCACAATATCATTGTCCAAATCTGTGAAATACACGCTGGAAATACGCTGCGCGCCGCCCCCAACTATGCAAACCGTGCTAGCTGGCACTCAAGTCATTAGCAATCGTTGCTCCGCCCCATCGCCGAAGAAACTCTGAGCGATACCTCAGTGCGGTTCAGCTTCTGGTTTTTGAACAATCGTTAGCAAAACACCGCTGATAATCATCAGCAGAAACCAAGCGCCAAGCTTGCTGATAGGCACCAAATGCCACCCGCCATTTTGACTGGGATAAAGCCATATATTGCCGAATGTAGCGATATTTTCTGCTAGCCAGATGAAGAATGCACCAAGGAACATCGCTAGCAGYAYAGGCATACGGTACCGGCCTTGCCGGACAGTGAAATAAATCCAACAACGGCCAAAAATGAGCGCTGTCCCGGCAAACAACACATACCTCACATCCTGGACAAAATGATGACTGAAGAAGTTGATATAAATCAGAGTACCGAGCAAAGCCGTAACATAATACGGCGGATACTGGTCAAAGCGGAAATCAAAACTGCGCCACACGCGGGCGAAATAGCTTCCAACGGCTGAATACATAAAGCCTGAAAACAATGGTACACCCATTAGCCGGATGATATTTTCTTCGGGATAAGACCACGAACCCATATGCGTCTTAAACAGCTCCATCACCGTACCAACGATGTGAAACAGCAGAATTATTTTGGCCTCGTCCCATGTTTCCAACTTGAAGGCCAACAGGAAAATCTGAATGGCTAGCGCCCACAGAAACAGGAAATCATAGCGCGCTAAAACAGCATTCTCAGGATAATAGAAGCTTGTTGCGAGTATTGCGAACAGCAGCAGCCCGCCAAAGATACAAGCCCACGCTTGCTTCAAGCCAAACCACCAAAATTCAGACATAAATCTCGCCACAGGGGCTCCGTATTTTCAGTGCGGACTAGCTGTTGAGGCTATCCTTTAGCTCTTCAAGTTCAAGCCAGCGTAGTTCTTTTTCTTCAATCTCTGTTCTTGTCTGTTCGATTGTCTTCGATAGATCATCAAATTGTGTCGGATCTTTAGCATACAGCTTAGGATCAGATAGTTCTGCTTCCATCTGCGCCAATTGCATGGTCATGGTTTCAACTTCCGCCGGCAGCATATCAAGTGCGCGCTGGTCTCTATAACTAAGCTTTACCTTCTTTTTGCCGGTGGTAGATACAAGCTTTACAACCTTGTTTTTACCGGACTTTTCTTTAGCAGCTTCTTTTCGCGCGAGCTTACGCTGGTGCATATAGTCACTGTAACCSCCTGCRTATTCMACAATGGTGCCGTCGCCYTCWARCACAATYGARCTGGTMACMACKCGGTCGAGAAAGTTYCKGTCGTGRGACACAAGYARRATGGTGCCYTTATAGTCMGCCAAMACYTCYTGWAGCAGATCAAGTGTATCCATATCCAAGTCATTGGTCGGCTCATCTAGCACCATCAGATTAGAAGGCTTAGCGAAATTAGCCGCGATCAACAGACGGTTGCGCTCACCGCCAGAGAGAGACGACACCGGCATGTGGGCAACGCTTGGGTCAAACAGGAAATCTTTCAGATAGGTCATAATATGGCGGGTTTCGTCGCCGATAAGCATCCATTCGCCCTTGCCGCCGGTTAG
>JAESRJ010000110.1 GCA_016764715.1 Kordiimonadaceae bacterium
GTATGCAGGCTAGCGTTTGATCCGTGAAGAAGGACCAGCGTGCGGCCTTCCTCGTTGCCCTGCATCCTATAATGGGCCCGTGCCCCCGACGGTAGGTCTAGAAAATCAGAGGCACCGCCCGCGTATTTTTCAGCCAGAACCGCGTGTGGGATGTCGCTTTCCCACATGAAACCAACTGCAGCTGCAAAAAGTACGATAAGCCCCACAAATCCGTATGCAATTTTCTTAATCATGGTTTCATCCCTTTGGTCCGTGGATCAGCTGGCAGGCTTTTTGGCAGCAATCAGTTTTTCTAGGCGATCGATCAGATTTTTTTCGATCCACCAAATCGCGGTGAAGGCGCTTTTGACAAGTTCTACATTTCTCTTATCACTGAGGTCTTGAAAATCTGCAGCTGCCCAGCCTTCCATGGTTCTATCCCAAAGCTTGGTATGGGTAGTCCGTAGCTCAGATACTTCCGCGAAGGCGTTTAAAATATCAAGCTCCATATAGGTCATCAGGCCGGTGTGTTTGGCTAGTTCCCAGTTGAACTCAGTGATTTGCGCTTGTTTGAAAACGCCTTTACTAAAAAGCTGCTGCGACACAGCTCGGTAATCTGCGTCTGTAAGGTCTGTTTTTCCTTCAGTATGGGTCTGAATAACCTCAAGCTGCATCTCGTGGTGCCTGTGAGCCTTTTTTGTGCGTTCTAGGTTTTCGCCGGCTTCAATATAAAGTCTGGCGACCAGATCATTAGTTCGGTTTGCGATTTCCCTGTCTTCCCACCACTCAGCAATGGCTAAGGCAAGGACAATGCCGATAATTACAAAAGAAACTTCAAACATTGCGCTACGAGCACTCCGCCCCCAGTTTTCCTGTTTCTTCGTTTCTGACACTGCTATTCCCCTTGTTTGTTGATCCTAAAAGATAGCAAACATACGTATATTTCAAGGGAATATGGGCTAAACCCCAACCTCATAGTGATTAATTCAAATTTGGGAAGCAGATTAGCGACAGGTAGCGGTGATCAGCCGCACTGGGCGCGGTGCATCATTTTGTGGTCTGCGAGCACGATCGCCATCATCGCTTCGGCAATAGGCACTGCTCGAATACCAACGCACGGATCGTGGCGTCCTTTGGTAACTACATCTGTTGGTTCGCCTGAGCGCGTGACGCTTTTGCGCGGCGTCAGGATGCTACTGGTTGGTTTCACGGCAAAGCGCGCGATGATAGTTTGACCGCTTGAGATGCCTCCTAGTATGCCGCCTGCATTGTTGGAAAGGAATTCTGGTTGGCCGCCAGCGCCGGGGCGCATCTCGTCGGCATTTTCTTCGCCTGTCAGGCACGCTGCTTCCATGCCTGCGCCKATCTCAACGCCYTTKGCMGCGTTRATGCTCATAAGGGCKGYRGCTAAATCTGCATCAAGTTTACCGTATACAGGCGCACCCCATCCTGCGGGTACACCTTCGGCGACCACTTCAATAACAGCACCGATAGAACTGCCAGCTTTGCGGATGATATCCAGTTCTTCAGCGAATTGCACTGCGGCGATAGGGTCAGGGCAAAAGAGCTGGTTTTTCCGTACTTCGGCCCAATCCAAGCGGCTTCGGTCAATTTTAGAGCTGCCCATCTGCACCATGCCTGCGCTGATTTTAATATCGTCGCCAAGGATTTTGCGGGCAACCGCGCCCGCTGCCACTCGGGCCGCCGTTTCGCGGGCGCTTGAACGGCCCCCACCCCGGTAATCACGAATGCCGTATTTGGCAGTATAGGTGAAGTCCGCATGGCCAGGCCGATATGTTTCAGCAATGTTGCCGTAATCCTTCGAGCGCTGATCGACATTTTCGATCATCAGCTGAATGGGCGTGCCTGTTGTTTTGCCTTCAAATACGCCCGAYAGRATTTGTACCGTATCAGGCTCACGCCGCTGCGTGGTGTATTTWGATTGGCCGGGCTTGCGTTCATCCAGATACTTTTGGATATCYGCTTCACAKAGRTCAAGCAGCGGCGGAACGCCGTCAACCGTGCAGCCGAGGGCAGGGCCGTGGCTCTCCCCCCAGGATGTGAAACGAAACATGCGTCCAAAAGTATTGAATGACATTTTTAAACTGCTCCCTACCCAATTTCAGGCGGATCGAAGGCTGCTTAATCCAGCATATCGATGTATTTTTTCATATGATCTTCGTTGGTGATCATACAAGTCGTGTTAAAGCCGCCGTCAACAAAGTGATTTTCGCCGGTAACACCGCTTGAAAGATCAGATAGCAAATACACACCAGAGCCAGCGACATCATCRAGCGTGATATTGCGGCGAAGCGGCGCATTTGCTTCATTATATTTTAGCAGCATACGGAAATCACCAACGCCTGAGGCAGCAAGTGTTTTCATCGGGCCTGCAGAMAGGCTGTTCACGCGAATGCCTCTGCCGCCMAGGTCTTTGGCCATATAGCGCGTGCTGGCTTCAAGGGCTGCTTTAGCCACGCCCATTACATTATAGTGTGGGATAGCCTTTTCAGAGCCGTAATAGGTAAGCGTTAGCATGCTGCCACCGTTATGCATCATCTTCTCGGCGCGCTTACCAACAGCAACGAAGCTGTAAGCCGAGATATTCATCGTCAGCAAAAAGTTATCCAGCGTGGTGTCAATATAGCGACCGCGAAGCTCATTCTTGTCAGAATAGCCAATAGCGTGCACGATAAAATCGAGATTATCCCACTTCTCATTTAGCTTATCGAACATGCCGTCGATGGAGGMCGCGTCAGAAACGTCGCATTCCTCAACGAAATCAGACCCGATGCTTTCAGCCAGCGGGATAACGCGTTTTTTTAACGCGTCGCCCTGGAAAGTGAAAGCAACTTCAGCGCCGTGTTCGGCACAGGCTTTAGCAATACCCCAGGCCATTGAACGATTGTTAGCAACGCCCATAATTAGGCCGCGTTTACCTTGCATCAATTTGGTCATGTTTTGTCCAGCATGTTGTTTGTTTTATTATCCAACTTTTCGCGCATCCTACACATCGGAGTTGCCGCGTCAATATGGGCGTATATGCCCGAGTGACGGTTTCTATTGTTTCAAAGTTTAGCTGTTACCCCGAAGGCTCATCTATACCGGGTTTGTTTGAGTTTTCCGATGCATTTCTGCTGAGCGTGTAAGCGGCGTTTAGCTCGGCGCCAAGAACGAAGCCTATATTGACGAAAAAACAGAACATTTGCATGATGACAACACCGGCGAGCGACCCGTACATCACATCGTATGTCCCTGCATATTTTAGGTAGATCGAAAGGCCGTTCGCGGTGGCGGCGAGAACGGCCAAACTTAAAAGAGTGCCAGGAAGGCGCGCCGCACGGGCGACTTTGCGCGGTGTAAGCACCCAATAAAACGAGTATAGGCCCAGAAGTAACAARGCYGGAGAAACCAGTAAACTCATGTACCGCCATAGTTCAGAAATGCCGGGCGAAATCGCGTCAGGGAAGAGATCAGTRATGGCTTTTAGGATCGGCGGGCCCAATACGAGTACGGACATGGCCGCAATCACTGCCACACCACCGAAGATCACAACAGCCAAGCTTTCAATCCTACGAAGCCAAATAGCACGTGCATGTTCTTTACCAAACGCCTTTATAAGCACTCCGCGCGCACTTTCGACAACAATTGCTGCAGTCCATATCGCAAACAGGATAGAGCCTGTGAGGATTTCAGCGCCCGTGTTTTTGACAATACCGTCGATGGGGCCCTTAAGCACATTTGAAACCTCGGGCGGCAGGATTGACAGAATAAACGCTACACCTTCAAGCCCGCGTTCAGTTTGGCCAATGAAACCTGAAAGCGCGACAATGAAGATGATGAAGGGGAACAGCGACAGCATAGTAAGAAATGCCATATTGCCAGCAGCCGCCATGGCGTCATTTTCCATGAAAAGCCGACCCGCTCGTCCCCAAACGCTCGCGTGGCTTTTTAGAATATGCAGGGCATTTCTAATTTAGGCCGGCTTTCTTGCGAATGGCATCACCGTTTTTCTTCGGCTCCCACTCTTTGATCATCTTCTCAAGTTTGAGATCACGGCTTTCAGGCAAAACAATTTTCAAAGTGACAAACATGTTGCCAGCTTTAGCGCCTTTTTTAAGCACACCTTTGCCTTTAAGTCTCAGTTTATTGCCGCTGGAACTGTTAGGGGCAATGCGGATAGTTAGCCTGCCACTTGGTGTTGGTAACTGAATGTCCCCGCCCAGCACGGCTTCTGTCACCGATATGGGTAGCTCGAGCAATATATCGTCACCATCTCTTTGGTAATAGGGGTGCTCAGAAACGCGCACCTCAACAAGGGCATCGCCTTTGGGTGCGCCGCCTACGCCAGGCCCGCCTTGGCCAGACAAGCGAATAACCTGGCCGTCCTTAATGCCTGCAGGGACGCGAATATCAACACTTCTGCCATCGTTTAGTTTTAATCGCCTGCTGCCGCCGGTGATCGATTCCTCAAAGCCAACGGTAACCTGATAGCTGATATCCAGACCCTTGTTGCGGCCTGCGCTTGTATAAGGGTTACCTTTTTGCTTTTTGCCGCCCTTGCGGCCGGTGAAACGAAAGAARTCCGAAAACAAATCATCGGCATCATCAAAGCCGAAAGCACCCGTGCGTTTAGAATTGTCAGAGCCACCGCGCCCAAAGCCGCCTCGGCCAAACCCTCCCGGCCTAACGCCAGTATTTACGCGTTGGCTGCCGTTTTCGTCTATTTCTCCGCGGTCATATCGCCCCCGCTGGCTTTCGTCGCTTAGTAAGCTATAGGCGGCTGACACGTCYTTRAACTTGTCRGCAATGCGYKTGTTRTCSGGGTTGCGGTCAGGATGCAGYTTTTTGGCTAGSTCGCGGTAGGCTTTTTTTAKCTCRGCCTGAGACGCGCTTTTTGCAATTCCTAAACGCTGGTARAGCTCATTCATACGATTGTTTCGAYTATTAAAAACGGTTACAGACTATCTTGCTTATCTAACATATTTTCTAATCGTGCTGCGACACATTTTATTGATTGTAGCATGAGAAAATACAGTTAAAGCTGCTACTTATATAAGAGATCCTGTGAAGGTGAGACGATAGTATGACAAAAACCGCTGAATTTACCGCGCCGTTTACGCAATTGAACGCTTGGCTTGAAGAAGCAGTTAAGGGCGAGATAAACGACCCGACAGCTATGTCGCTGGCGACTGTAGGGCAGGACGGCCAACCCAGCCAGCGCATGGTGCTGCTGAAGGGTTGCGATGATCGTGGTCTGACGTTTTATACCAACCTCGGTAGTAAGAAAGCAGAGGAACTAGGCGGCAATACCAAGGCTTCGGTTTTGTTCCACTGGAAAAGCCTACGCCGTCAAATCCGGGTTGAAGGCACTGTAGTGCAGGCGGACGGCGAAGAAGCCGAYAAGTATTTTGCATCCCGAGCGCGCACTAGCCGCATCGGCGCGTGGGCTTCAAAGCAGTCCCAACCTATGGAAGGCCGGTTTGAATTTGAAGCCGCGATTGCCAAATATACCGCCAAGTTCGGCATAGGCGAAATCCCGCGCCCTGATTTTTGGTCAGGTTTTAGGCTTGAGCCGACCTATTTCGAATTCTGGAACGATAAGAGGTTCCGCCTGCACGAGCGCATTACATATTCGCTGGCCCCCGACGCCAAGCAATGGGATATGGCAGAGATTTACCCCTAGGACAGCCACTACACGCGCTAACAACGCTTTGATTGAACGTGATGCGTGGGTT
>JAESRJ010000121.1 GCA_016764715.1 Kordiimonadaceae bacterium
GACTGGGCGCAAAACGGTTTTTTGCGTTATACCAAAATGGCAAGAAAAATGATGATAATCCGTACGTTGCGCGAGCGTTTGCAGATTTTGTATACCGATATACATGCTATTATCTAAGGGTAGATCCTAAACAGCTAGATAAACTTGTGCGACGCGATTTCCATATTTGCATTGTTCGAAAATGGGAGATCGGCCCCGAATGGGGAAGCTGGGGAAAACTTGTTTTGGGAACACTGATCGGTGAAATATCCCCAAAAGAAGTCGAATGTTGACCTGAAAATAAATAACTAAATAAGCCCTCGCAAATGCGGGGTTTTTCTTTGGGCGGTTCCTTGTGAGCCGCCTTTTTTGTTGGAGAAATGAACACCATGGCAATCACCCGCATATCACTTGATGATCTTTACGGAACACTTGATAAAGGCGTACCGGATTTGTCGTCAAATGATCAAACTCGGATTTCTCTAAATGAACTTTACGCTGGGCTTAATGATGCTCCTGTAAGAAATGCCAGCTTCATAGGCAGTGTTGCGCGCAGTGTGGATATTGGACAAGCCATGGGCGGTGCGTTCGTTGAGGCTACAGGCGAAGCTACAGGCATCGATAGCCTCAAAGATTGGGGGCGAAACGTCAGGGAGCGCAATACCATTGAAATGGGCCAAAACCCGCGGACAACATCATTTAAAGGCATTAATAGCTTTGGCGATGCAATTGATTGGACAAAAGAAACGGTCGGAGAGCAAATTCCAATGATGGCTCCGGGCTTTGTTGGCGCGGCYGCCGGGGCCGCACTCATGGCCCCGGTTCCAATTCCGGGTGCTCGGGTGCTTGGTGCCGTTATTGGTGCGTTTGTACCATCCTTTGTTATGGGTACTGGCGAAACGCAGATGTCCATCAAACAAAAAGACCCCAATGCCGAAGCTCCCGGAATGGCCTTTCTTGGAGGTTCTGCGATTGGAGCCCTTGATTCAGCCTTGCCCGGGAAACTAGGTTCCACAGTCATGAAGGCAATAGGGAAAGATGCGGCGGAAGAGGTCATTAAAACGGCACTTTCTAAGAGAATTGTTGCCGAAGGTGTGAAGGGTATGTCCCTTGAAGGTGCAACGGAAGCCGTTCAAGAAGCAATCGGTGAAGCGGCGGCGGCTCATGGAGCCGGACAAGAAATTGACTGGTCTGGTCTGAAAAATCAGATGATCGAAGCTGCTGCAGCCGGCGCATTTATGGGCGGCGGCGCAAGTGTCATCACAGAAGTTGGCACATCGATCATGCGAAGCGCTCAGCCAGAGCCCACTGGCAAGCGAGAACAAGCAACCCAAGAAGCCCCAGACCTTACGGATGCAGATCGCGCCAGCCCTATCCCGGATGATCTGATCCAAGAAGGCAAGGCCGTCATGAAAGACGGTGAAGCCACTCAAAGCGTGAATGAGCTTTTAACTGAAGCAGGGGTGCCGAAGGTTARCAGCCGTGTCTCCGTTCAAGTGGGTGATCAATCAGGTTCCGGCGTAATTGTTGATGCTTATAAAAATGGACAAGACGGCTCTGGCGTTAAGATCGCTATGGAAGACGGATCAACCTTTGTGGCGCCGTTTGATAAGATCGCGGCGCAGGATGTATTGATCAGCCCTGAATTGCCCGTCAATCCTGCAAAACAGCCTGAAGCAGCCCCTCTTGACCAAGTTCAGCCACAGGTCATGCCTGAAGAGGCTATTGTCGTTCCTGATCCAGTTTTGACTGGCCCTACCCTTGTTCCCGATCAAGGCTTGGTATCACGGGATACCACTCTGCAAGAACGTCAGGCGCAATTTGACCCGCAAAGCCGTTACGGTTCTGCTGTGAAGTATGCACAAACCAAAGGCAAAAAATTAAATCCATTGCAGCTTGGCAAGGCCATGGGTCTTGGTGGGCAGGATGCGCGCACAGTCTTGGACATGCTGGCCTCTCGTGGTGTTATCCGCAAATCTGATCAAGGTACATATAAGCGGATTCCTGTTCGTAAAGGTCCAACAGATATTTTGACCTTTATCGCTGATCGAGGCGGTATTCGTGACGACGAAGGCCATGACCTGAAGATCGGACGGGGCGGACAAAAGTTTATTCCCGGCGTAGGTCCTGTTATCCGCAGTTCAGGGCATAGCATTGATGCTATGGGTGAGATGCTATGGGAAACGGGTTATTTTGGCCCTGTGGACAGCACACCACGTCCGACAGAAGCCCAAATTCTTGAAAAACTTGATACAGCATGGTCAGGAGAGAAGGTCTATACAGCCGAAGATGCAGTCGATGTTGCCGAAAAAGATGCTCAGATTAGAAATGAAGAGTTATATCAGGTTCAATTTGATAGTCCTGAAGAGGCCGCTGCAATTGAGGCCCAGCTCGCTGAACTTGCCTCTTTCATGGACTCTGGTGACAACTACCACAACAACAGACTTAAGAGAGAACTTGATTATTTGCCCCGTGAAGAAGTTTACGGTACACTTGAGGGAACAACAGCCACTCTAGCTGATTTGGAGAAAGTTAATGGCAGTATCGCGAGAGCAGATGATCGCAAATCTAGAACATTGGGCGAAACATCCCAAGGTGTCCAAGAAGGATCAAATTCAAGATCAGATCGTGGCGGATCAGATGCGGTCCAATATGGCCAAGAAAGCCAAGCTGGAAGCTCGCCTGGATCAACTGAGAAAATAGCCTCCACCTCCCAAACTGAAGTTACCCAAGCCCCTGCTGAAAAAGCGGGGGTTTTTGATTCTAGGCCCAAAACTGAAACCGTCACCAATGTTGTCGGCGCCACAGAGCAGGGCATTATTCCCGGCGCTGAAAAGATCACAGATAAGAAGCGRGCCGAACGCAATATGGATGGGCCGAAGAAAGCTAGCGTTRCTCAGAAAGGTGCTGGCTCTGATGGTGGCTTGTTCGATAYTGGTGCGCGTGATCAGGGCGATATCTTTGATGTCCCTAAGTCAAAACCTGATCAAAAAATATCAATGGATGAGTTTCKCAAAAAACTCAATCTAACAAAATACAGATCTAAGCCAGCAGCCAAAGCACCGGACGGCCATGCTTATCGGATYAAGAAAGATGGTGATAGTTGGATAGCCTTGCGTATGGGGCCTGARGACATGAGCGGGGAATTGCCAACTTACATGCGAGCCCCTGAAGGAGAAATATGGTCGCTTCAACACGCGCTGGATCATGTTGAAGGTATTATTGGGGAGCCTGCAAGAGCCACAAATCCCGTTGTGGAGCATAAAACGGAAACTGTGAGCGACAAAAAACAAACGATTAAACCTGTYCGCAAAGGTGACTTCTACRAAATYACAGATAACGTTGACGATATAGCAAAAATTCTCGGGGTTGTTGTCACAGAAAATAACGGTGTTCGCCAGGTTKYTGTCCCGGCCCACAGTGCTAAAGAATATTACGCTGACCTTGAAAAGTATGGCTTTTATGTTGAGCGTGATGGTCGTGAGGGCGTGACGGTTAGGGAAGAGGAAGAGGCGAAAAGGGCCCCTGACATGCCTGAGAAGGGCGCATATACCATTGCAGCTCATGACAAAATCCAAGAGCGTATATTCACTGGCGATATAATAGCCGATGAACTCAAGGCCGAATTTAAGCGTTTCATTGCGTCCAAAGAATCCGTTATGGCAGAACTCAAAAAGCTGACTAAGAAACAGCTTGAGCCGATGGTCGTTTTTCATTCCGCCAATGAGCGCAAAGACCACATGATGAAGTCAGCGTTCGACAACATGGCAATGGCGTTTTCTATGGGTGACGGAATTTCTTACAGCATGAATGAAACCATGATTGATGCTGTGACCCGAAATGTTGAAAAAGTTACTGACGAAGAAATTCAGGCCCAAGCCATAAAAATTGCAGAACGGCGGAAAGAATTTAAGCAAACATATGACGATCCACAAACCATTGAGCAGTTTGACGAATTTAAGCGCGTCAAGGGTTACGATGCTTTTAGCACAGAGCAAAAGACACGTTACGATGAACTTTTTGCAGAGCGTGGACGCGATCGTGGTCAGCACGTAAAAAAACGTGCGTCAATGATTAGAAGCGTTKAYRWWGKTRAYGWTNSCTTGGAACTGGTGGAAACAAGACATTCCCAAAAGGGCTATGACCTGTTTGTTGTTAAAATGACGGATCGAGTTGAAAAGGATGTTTACAAAGACCTTGTTTCAAAAGCCAAGCGTCTTGGTGGGTGGTATTCTCGTTACAATAAAGGCGATGCGATTCCGGGTTTTCAATTCAAGGATAAAGATGCCGCCGAAAGTTTCATGTCTCTCAAAGAGGGTGACGTATCAAATCTGGACCGCGTTGAGGAACATGAGGCAAATATTAAGGGTAATGCTGTTGAGAGATTACGTGCGATGGCAGAGAGTATTGGTGCGAAAGCAGATGATAGTCTTGGTGCATACCGCAAGACAAACACCGCCAAACGAGCGCGTGAGGCTGGATACATAGAAAGTAGAGCGCGTGGCGAAAAGGCTTTGGYGGTAACGATGAAAAACCTTGCCGACGCGATAGAGAGCGGAAAGGTCAAGAATCTTGATGGCATTCGGACTAAAACGCATATTGAATTATTAAATTCAGAGTTAAATTCGGCCAAATACAATTGGGTTAGTGAGCAGATTAAGAAAGACCCAAAATTAAACTCAATGAAATTTACGGACACACCTGTTTCTGAGGAAATGGTTGCCTATGCGAAATTTCCATATCCGCGCAGCCATGCCGAGAATATAAAAAACCTTGCTAAAATTGGCWTGGAAKTAAGYGGKGCTAAGAAGATTTCAAAACAATTTCTTAAAGCATCCGAAGAACTGATTGCGAAAAGAAAATATAATATGGTGTTTGCTAACTCTGGATGGCGTGACGATCTTATCAAATTAATTGGGATTATCGACCATGCTGGTAAACTCGATTATACGGGTGAAATGCTCAAAGCGAGCATCCAAAAATATAACAGAGCGATCTCCATGGGCCTAAATGACTTGCCAAGTCTTCGGGCGGCAATGCGTGAATTCYTGAAATATCGTGGAACCAAGGCAAAAGCCGATCCGATCGTTGCCATGGAACGCGATCTGGTYGGCAATAAGAGCCTTGGTGTGGACTTTTTTCCAACTCCTCCGGCCGTTCTGGAACGGATTATGGATGAGGCTGACATCCGTCATGGCATGCGTGTCCTTGAGCCAAGTGCCGGAAAAGGCGATATCGCAGACGCGGCTAAAAATGCAGGGGCTGAGGTCGACACAGTTGAATTATCATTCACCCTACAGGATATCCTTAAGGCTAAAGGTCATAACGTCATTGATACGGACTTTGAGACCTTTGAAGGCAGAGAGGGCATGTATGACCGTGTCGTGATGAACCCACCATTTTCCAACCGCCTTGACGCCGAACATGTCAGGAAAGCTTACAACATGCTCAAACCTGAAGGTCGTTTGGTGGCGATCATGGGCGAAGGTGTGTTCTTTGGCTCTGATCAGAAAGCAGTTGCTTTCCGTGATTGGCTGGAAGAAGTTGGCGGTACGTCTGAGCAACTCCCAGAAGGTTCTTTTAAATCATCTTCATCCATTTCAGCACTGGATAGAGCTAGTTCAATTTTATTATTTTTATGTTCTATTTGTATCAATTACCACTACTTTTAATAGCTTCATGGCACAAACTCTCCATCTTATTAATACCCTGAAAAAAGCATTTAAAGGGCATGGT